>USEG01000019.1 GCA_900553555.1 uncultured Clostridia bacterium | reverse complement strand
CGAGGTGGAGCTGCCGCTTATCGAAGTGCTGTTTGACATGGAAAATACGGGCGTATTGACCGACAGCGCCGTAATAGAAAAACTGGGAAATAAATTTACGCAGGAAACCGATGCGTATGCGCAGAAAATATACGAAATTGCCGGTTTTAAGTTTAACATCAATTCGCCCAAACAGCTTGCGTCGGCGTTGTTTGAGCAGCTCAAGATACCTTATCCCAAGAAGACGAAAAAATATTCGACCGGGGCCGAGATTTTGGAAAGCATGCGCGGTAAGTATCCAATAGTCGATTATGTGCTAAAATATAGACTTGTATCAAAACTTCTCAGCACATACATCGACGGATTAAAAAAGCTCATAGACAAAAACGGGCGCGTACACACGGAATATAAACAAATGCTTACGGCAACCGGCAGGTTGTCAAGCGTCGAGCCCAATTTACAAAATATTCCCGTGCGCGACCAGGAAGGAAAGGAGCTGCGCGCGATTTTTATCGCGGGACCGGGCAAAACGCTTGTTTCGGCCGACTATTCGCAAATTGAACTGCGTCTTATGGCGCACTTTTCGGGCGATCCGTCCATGCTGGAAATATACAACAACAACGGTGATATTCATGCAATGACCGCAAGCCGTATTTTCGGAGTGCCGCCTGAAGAAGTGACTTCGGATATGCGCCGTAAAGCAAAAACGGTAAATTTCGGCATTATCTACGGCATAAGCGATTACGGCTTGTCCGAGAATCTGCATTGTTCGCCCAAAGAGGCAAAGCAATTTATAGACAGATATTTTCTCAATTTCCCGCGAGTTAAAGAGTACATGGAAAAGGCCGTCGAAAATGCCAAAAAAACGGGCGAAGTGCGCACGCTTTTCGGCAGAAAACGCAAAATTCCCGAATTATTCTCCTCAAATTACATGACGCGCAGTTTTGGCGAAAGGGCAGCGATAAATACGCCGCTGCAAGGGTCGGCCGCCGATATTATCAAAGCCGCTATGATAAAAGTTTATGAAAGTCTTAAATCTACGGGCGCGAAACTTATATTGCAGATACACGACGAACTAATAGTCGAATCACCGGACGAGGAAGTGGAGAACGTAAAAAAAATACTTGTCGGCTGTATGGAAAACGCCGTAAAACTTTCTTTGCCGCTGACAGTCGACGTCGAGCAGGGTAAAAGCTGGATTGACTGCTGAGGTGCGCTGAGTATGGGAAAATTCGTTTTGGGACTTACGGGCGGAATTGCCGGCGGCAAAAGCGTAGTATCGCATTATTACGGACAGCGCGGGGCTTTTATTGTGGACGCCGACATCGTCAGCCGGCAGGTATTGTCGGACGTAAAGATGGTCAATCGCCTAAAGGTTGCTTTCCCCGGCGCCGTGGAGCAAGGAGTTTTGGACAGAAAAAAGCTGCGGACGCTGGCGTTTTCGACGCGTGAACTTACAAATAAGCTCAATGCCATAACTCACCCGGCCATTATCGAAGAATGTCAACGGCAAATAGCCTCCCGTTCGGGGTGGATAGTGTTTGTCGTTCCGCTTATGTTCGAAAGCGGGCTTGACAAATTGTGCGACGCAACGGTTACCGTGTCTTGTCCGCTTGAAAAACGCATAAAGCGCCTTATAAGCAGGGATAATATAAGTGTTAAGGAGGCGCAAGACGTCATTGCGCGTCAAATGGACGACGAAGAAAGGCGATTAAGAGCCGACTATGAGATAGTCAATGACGGAAGTATAGATGAACTGGAATCAAAAGCCGAAAAACTCGCCGAAAAGCTGGGACTCATCAAATGCGCAAATTAAGTACGCGGCATTTTTGCTGGCGGCATTGTTTTTTATTGTTTTGCTTTCGACTGCGCTGTATGCGATAATATTTCCCGTAAAATATTACGATATAGTCAAGCGCGAATGCGACAAATATACGTTAGACGTTTCGCTCGTGATGTCGGTAATTTGGACGGAAAGTAAGTTTCGCGAAGACGCCGTTTCATCGGCGGGAGCAGTGGGACTCATGCAGCTTTTGCCTTCCACCGCCGCGTGGTGCGCAAAGCAAATGGGCGAAGAAATAACTTCCGGCCAACTGAAAAACGCCGAATGCAATATTAGACTCGGCGTTTTTTATCTTAATTATCTAATGGATAAATTCGGCTCACACAAATGGGCTTTGGCGGCATACAACGCCGGAGAAGGCGCGGTGCTGGCGTGGCTTAACGACAACGGCGAGATTGGTTATTCCGAAACTCGCAACTACGTAGGTACAATTATTCGCACAGAAAAAATATATAAAATGAGGTTAAAAGTGCTAAAATTGGCAAATTATAGTACTATGTCTGGCATAATTACTAAACTTTTTCGTTTGCGTCCCGCAATATTCGCGAGCATTCTATAAGTAGTTCATCGCGCACCGCGGCGGGCTTTAGTACTTTGACGCTCGAGCCGAACGAAAGCAGTTTTTTGACGAGAATATTGCCGCTGTAAACGGTTGCGTTGGCAATATATTTCAGGCCGCGTTCGCTTATCGCGTCCAGCCCCAGCCATTCTTCTATTTCGCCCAGAATTGTGGAGGAAAATTCTATTTCAAGCTCTACCGTGGGGACGTCGTCGAAAGTGCCCGTCAGCTTATCGTAGACGTTGCCGTCGCGCTTGTCAAAATGTTCGTCGGTTTTTTTGATGGAGGTGATGCGCGACAATTTAAACAGTCTGAAGTCGCTGCGTTTATGACACCATCCGTAAGTATACCAAACGCCTTCTTTAAGAGCAAGGCAGTAGGGGTCGAATCTTCGCTCCGAATGGGAGTCGTATCTGTCGGTATACGTAATATCCAGCGCTATATTGTTGGCGATGGCGTCGCTTATAACCTCCATTTTGGATCTGAAAACATTGGGATTTGTCCATGAGGCCGCGTCAATTACAAGCGTGTCGTTTTTGAACAGGTATTTTTCATCGTCCTTGCGCGCCGCCATGTGCTGTAATTTATCCAAAATAGACTTGTTTAGTTTGTCGTCCGGCACGGCTTTGATGCACGTAACCAATCGCGTAAGCTCTTCCGGGGTAAAGAGCGTTTTGTCCAGTTTGAATTCATCGGAAATCGAATATCCGCCCTCCCTGCCGGCTGTTGCATAAATGGGAACGCCGCTTTCGGCTAGGGTGTCTATGTATCGTGAAATGCTGCGTTCGCTCATTTCGAATTTTTCCGCCAGATAGCTGCGCGAAGCCTTTCGTTTTATCAATAAGGTAAGCATTATACCGTACAAAACCCAATTTTGCATAATATTCTCCTTTTTTATTTTTATTATATAATATTGACATGCTGTTGTCAACAAAACTCACTTATAATAAAGAAAAAAATTCGGAGGAATTAAAAATGTTTTTTTGTGTAATGACCGATAGAAATATTAAAGCCGGTGAAGTGACGGTATTAAAATACAATAATCGCGGCGAGCTTGCTTGTTATCTGATAGACGGCACTTTTGTGGGATATGTAAGCGCAAAGCAGCCTGACGGATGTTTGAGTTTTTGGGAAATCGCATCTTCCGCCGGCGGAAGAAAAATTCTCTGCAATGTTGCGATAAGAGCCGGCAGGGTGCTTATCATGAAAAGCGACAGCAAGGCGTTTGAAAGACGCAAAGTACGCAGGGTGGAAGTGGAAGGCTACGGCATGATGGTGTCGGTTTAATTAAGTGCTAAATTAAAGTTTACAAAAAAGCTCCCGTTGAGTTTGCGGGAGCTTTTTTATTGATTGACTTTATTCTCTACGAGCAATTCGGCTATTTGCACCGCGTTTGTTGCGGCGCCCTTCCGGATATTGTCGGCCACCACCCAAAAATTTACGGCGTTTTTTCTGCTTTGATCCATTCGTATTCTGCCGACTAATACCTTATCCTGCCCCTTGGCGTCAAGCGGCGTGGGGAAACTGTCGGGTTTTTCGTAAACAGATATGCCGGGCGAGCGGGACAGTATTTTAATAATCTTCTGCAATGTTACGTCGCATTTAAATTCTACGTTTATGCTTTCGCAATGACAGTATTCAACCGGGATACGCACTGCGGTGGCAGTGATTTTTATTTTGTCGTCGTCAAGAATTTTTTTTGTTTCGAAAATAAGTTTATTTTCTTCTTCCGAATAACCGTTGTCGTCAAAATCTCCAATTTTCGGGATAGCGTTTGAACGTATCTGTCTGCCGAATATGCTGCTATCTTCGTCCGTTAATGACGTTAGCACCTCTATCCCGGCTTTCCCCGCGCCGCTTACCGACTGGAAGGTCGTGTATATTATGCGGCGTATGCCGAAGGCGGCGTGTAGAGGAGCCAGCGCCACGACGGCTTGAATGGTGGAGCAATTGGGGTTTGCAATTATATTTTTTTTGATAAAAAGACGGGAAGAGTTGACTTCGGGGACAATCAACGGAACGTCTTTGTCTCGTCTCCAGCGACTGGAATTGTCTATTACGATTGTTCCATGCCGTGCAAAAATCGGAGCGAATTTACCGGAGACATCCGCGCCCGCGCTGAAAATCGCTATGTCGGACAAACTTTTTTTAACGGCTTGCGGTGTCAGAAGGCGTACGACTACCGGGCGATCGTTAAAGTACAAAACGCTGCCCGAAGAACGCTGCCCCGCAAAAAATTCAATGCTGTTAACCGGGAAACGTCGTCGCATGAGAGAAGCTACAATTTCCCGCCCCACAAGTCCAGTTGCGCCGATTATGCTTATATTGTAGCCGTCTTTTTCCGGGAGAAAATTGAGGCTGTTGTTTTTAGGGTTTACGTCGGACATTTTAGTATTGCGGCTCCTTGGTTATTATATGCGGCAATAAATTAAAAACGTTCTCGATTTTTGACACAAAACAATTGAAAAATAATTTTAATTAGTGTATAATGTTAGTCAGGATGGAATTGCTTACGGACAAAACAAACGCCGGTTTTGCACGCGATATACAGCTTGAGCTTGAACGTATGAAGTTTGTCTATGAAAACGGGGTTTACAGGTTGAGACCCAAAAAATCCGTTGTCGTTGTAGTGGAATTGCAAAATTTCACATCGAAGAAAAAGGCTTTGGCTCTTATAAAAAAACTGGACAAATCCACCGAAGTATCAATATGCGTCTTGGGAGCGGATAACGAATATTTTTTTTCATGCCGGCATCTCATTCTTGTGCGGGAAGGAAAAGCCGACGGCGTGGCGGAAGGCTGCGTTTTGCCGGGGCTTGCCGTTTATTCGTTTGTCTTAAAAAGCGGAATAAGGATCCCCGACTATTCGGATAAGCTGCTGGAATATATCGATTGTCAAGCATATTATCGCATAGAAAAGCTAAAAGACGGGATAAAGCATATTTTTTATTCGCAGGAAGAGGCGGAAAAATTTGCATCGGAACTGGCTGAAGCGTCTTGCATCTTAGACAGAGAAAGCGGCGCATTTAATATGATAACGGTAGATAAGTTCGCGAGTCCTTTCACCGTAAGCGCTATGTCTCGTGAAATTATGCGTTATGTCGGAGCTGCGGAAATAACCGTTGACGACGGCGTTAGTACTTTCGTTACTGCCGACGCGGCAGAAAAATGTTTGTATTTTGTTGCAGATGAAGCCGTTGCCGCAGCACAAATCATGAGATATTCGGAGGTAATAAATGGCAAAAAGGCAAGGATTTTTTAACAGACTCATAATGGGCTCGGACAACATGCCGGATTTTACGCCGGCGCAGCTGCCGAAAACGCGCTGGGGATTGTTTGCCGATGTCTTCAAAAATAAATTATTCGAAATTTTTAAGCTTAGCCTTTGGGGTGATTTGTTTTTGCTGCCATTGGTGGTGTTTTTTATTTTCAATTTTATAAACACGCGCGCGTACAATATATACATTCCGTACGACGCCAATATAGGCATCGGATTTCCGCTTGAAACGGACGCCATTATACGCGGTCAAAGCTTTGCTTTTACATCCGAATTTCAGTCGATGCTTATAATGATTCCGCTTATAGTGGTGCTGTTTTTAGGTATGGCGGGCGCGCTTTATGTCATGCGCCGTCTTGTCTGGGGCGAACCTGTGACGGTAACCAGGCACTTTTTTAAAGGCATAAAGGACAATTGGAAATGCGCTGTTGTGACGGGTTTGCTGTTTTCGATGTCGCTGTTTATCATGATGTTCAGTTTTTTAATCTTCGGCATGCTTGACAACGCGGGCTTTATCAACATTTTGATGATTATAATAGCAGTCATACAGTTTATTTTAGTTTGCGGGGTGGCGTTATTTGCTATGACACAGTCGGTGACATATAAGATGAAGATAAAACAGATTTTATCCAATGGTTTTGTCTTCGGTTTCGCCCTTGTCGCTCAAAACGTATTTTTTCTGTTCATTGCGTTTTTTCCCGTTATCATTCCCGAGATGCTGGCGCTTTTTTCGGCGTCGACTCGCTTTACGATAGCGCCTATCTTTTATATTTTGTATGCCATTTTGGGCGTGGGATTTTCCATGCTGGTGCTAACGGTATATTCTCAGTACGCTTTTGATAAATATCTCAACGACAGAGTGGAGGGCGCTAAGAAAAACCGCGGAATGTACGTCATGACGCCCGAGGAAGAAAAACGTCTCGAAATCGAACGCATTAAAACGCATAACGTCGTTTACGGCGCCGCATATGTTGCAAAACGCCTGTCCAGCATAAACGAAGGTGCCAGCATAACGCCTTTGTCGGCGTCCTATTCGAGAGCCGATTTGCAGAAATTGAGCGAAGAAAAAAATCGAATAAAAGATGAAGTCGAGAAGGAGCGCGCCGAAGCGGAGGCGCAAATAGCCGAAGAAATTAAAAAATACGATGAAGAACAGGAAAATTTAAACAAGAAAAACAAAAAGAAAAAGAAATAATATGTATCAGTACCTTTCATATTGCTATGATAGTTTTATGTCGGATGTCGACTATGACGTGTGGGCCAACAGAATTATTGGCATTCTTGGCGACCGCAAAAAAGGAATAGACTGCGGCTGCGGCAGCGGTAATATTACTTTGCGCCTCAAAAAAGCGGGCTATGACGTAGTAGGAATGGATATAAGCCCTGAGATGCTGAATGTGGCAAAGCAAAATTTTATTCGCAACAATGTCGATATACCGCTTATTAAAATGGACGCGGAAAAGCTGTCGGTACCGGGAAAGGCGGACTTTATTACGGCTGTATGCGACGTGGTCAACTACATGAAATCTCCGGGGCAGTTTTTTGCCCGGGCATACTCGGCTCTTAATAACGGGGGCGTGCTGATTTTCGATATCAGCAGCAAACATAAACTTACCGAAATCATCGGCAACAACGTTTTTACCGATTCATCCGGCGATACGACATATATTTGGACCAATCATCTTTCCAATAAGAAAAATAAAGTGGAAATGTACCTTACTTTTTTCATCAAAAATTCATCGGGCAGTTACGATAAGCGCGAAGAGCGGCAGGTACAATATATATACGAATCGGATCAACTGATAAGTCTGTTAAAAGGCAACGGTTTTACAAAGGTAATGTCCGGCGGCTTTGAAGGCAAACGCAACAGAAATTTAGAACAACGATTGTTTTTTGTCGCATATAAAGGAATTGTAAATGAAAAAGATTTATAAATTAAATTTCGATGCCGATTATTATTACGACAGGGCGGAAGATTTTATCGATAACGGCGAGACGGAAAAAGCCATTTACAACTATTATCGTTCGTTGTCGCTGGAACCGTTTAATCCGTGGATAATGAGCGATATCGGCATGTGCTATTATGAACTCGGCACAGTATCCGAAGCGCTGGAATGGTTTAACAGGGCGCTTGCCGTTTATAAAAACTGTTATTCCGCGGCGTTTGGCATAGTGCGCGTTATGGTCGCGCTGGAACGCAATAAAACCGCCGAACGTTTTATTCCGCTGTGTTCGCATGAAGATCTGGATGGTTATATCGAAAACGGAATGTTTTTCGATGAAATGGACGATATTCCTGTAAGCGACGGAGAGAGCCCTGCCGCGTCCTTTAGATTGGTGGACAAAGACAAAGGGCAAAGATATCTTGCCGCGGCAGTAGCGGCGTTAAGCCGGGGCAATTCGGACGAAGCCGAAAAAAGCCTTAGGATGGTGGATGAAAAAAGCAAAGCGTACTGCGAGGCGATGTACTATCTTGCGCTGATTTTATACGATAAAGGCTGCTTATATGAAGCGTATGTAATAAGCGACGATATGATGCGCGTTTGTCCCGACGAAATAAAAACCTACATAATACGCATTGCCGTATGCTCACGGCTTAATATGCCCGAGCAGAAGGACGCGGCGGTGCAAAAATTGGACAAATTATATCCTCAGGATTTTGCCGAATCCATAGGTGTGGCGTTTTGTTTAAGCGATATAGGAATGTATGATTTGGCGCTTAGATTTTTTGAAGAAGCGGTAAAAATGCAGCCTTACCACAAGAGCGCTTTGCTGTTATATGCGCTTTGCAGTCATAATAACAAAATGCACGACAAGTGCCGAAGCGTACTTGTCAGACTAAGCAAACTTTATCCCGAGGACGGCGTTCCGAAGTATTATGCCGAATATACTTTGCGGAATCCCGACAGCGTAATACCTTTGGTGGGCGATTTGACGGGCAGCGCGACGGCGCATTTTGTCGAAGAGTTTTTGGAAGAGGTCAACAAGATAGGCAGCCTTGAAGAACTTGAAGATAAATACGACGCCGACGATGTTTTTTACGACAGCATGATGGCTTTTTTTGCGTCGGGATATTCGGCGGCGATAGTCAACTTCGTCTCGATAATTGCGCCGAGCAATAAGCTGCGGCCGGTTTTACGGGAACTGTTGGTGCGTTCGGATACGTCTGTCGCGTTAAAAATGGAGTGCCTAACATGGTTACTTGTTTACGATCGTAAAAAGGAATACGCAATATTGGGCGATGACGGCGCAGTGGTGTTTGAAAAAGCGCGCATAATCACCGAAGAGAATAAGGTGATGAAAAGCGTGTTTTGCCGCGCGTACGCAGCCATGAAGATAGCGCATATAAATCTTGACAGGGAATTAAAACAGCATTATGCCGAAATGAAAGCGACAAACAGGCGGCTAATGGGAGATTACGAATACTCGAGAGAAAACGCCGTGTGGCTGTGTTCATCGGCATTGGGCGGAGCTATGTCGGACAAAATATGCAGGCTTTTGGGCGCAGATGAAAAAAAATATGCCGATATTATTGAAAAATGGCAAAACAACATTCCGGGAGAAGAAAAATGATTGATTTTGATACAAAATTTCATGATTTTTATGAAAAATGGATTAAAGATAATCAAGGGAAATATACTTATGACGAGATGGAAAGCAAAGTGGGCGAAGTTTATGATTTGTGGAAAAACGCTCAGGACTCCGAACTCGGCTGTTCGATAAGTCAGTACTTGGCGGGTCTTACAGACGATGAAGTCACAAAAATGTTCGTCTCATCTTTTGAGGAAGGGCTTGAGCCGTCGTCTGCATTAATAGACGAAGTGGAGAACCGTGAAGCTTGCATAGAAGACATAAAAAAACTGCTGCGGGCAGAAATCGACGACGATATAAAAATGCACATATCAAATATTTTGCTGGAGATAGGACGGGCAGGCGAGTGCAAGGATATTTTTGTCGAATGGCTGCTGGACACCGATTGCAGCGAAGAACTTCGCGATGTCGCGGTGGAAATACTGAAAGATTATGCCGACGATGTGTACGATAAGCTAATGGAGCATATTGACGACGCCGATATTGACACTCAGACGCTGGTTGCGGAAGTGGTCGTTTATGCGGAGAAAAACGACAAAACGTTTGATCTTCTGGAAAAGTTGTTTAAGTCAGGCGCAAATACGGCACTATACGCCGGATATCTGGGCAAATACGGTGATGAACGCGCTGCGGCCATGTTGTATAAAGCGCTGGATACGTGCAATTATCTCGAATTTACCGAAATACGCAACGCAATAGAAGTGCTGGGCGGAGTCGTCGATGAAGAATACCGAGATTTTTCGGACGATGAATATTATAAAGCTATCAAACATTTGAAGTAGGGGAATTATTATGGCAAAGATCACGTTGGATGATGTAAGAAAAAACAAAGATTTTGCCAACCCGACTTT
>USEG01000018.1 GCA_900553555.1 uncultured Clostridia bacterium | reverse complement strand
AAATCGTGTGGCGGCTATTGCGGAACCGCTGGGCATAAAAAGCGCCTCGAAAATTCTTTTTAAAATCGACGGATGTATAAAAACTTTACGCGCGGCCGTTATAGGATGCGCATTCTTGCTCATTATTTTTATAGGCGCCGTTATGATGTGCGGGAATACGGTATTATGAGCGAATTTTGGAAAAGCTGGCTGATATCGCTGTTGCTGGTGGGCATTGCTTCAACGCTGGTGCAGATCTTGACGCATGGGGGCAGGAGCGAAAAGACCGTTAAAAAATGCGCCGGTATAATCTTGTCTTTGGTAATTGTTGCGCCCGTTCCCGCGATGCTTTCGAGTATATCGAGCTGCAGTCAGACGGATATCGACAAGATTTATGATACGGACAGCGGGTACAACGATTATACAAAAGATTATCTTGCCGGCATTATTACCGACAAAATATGCGACGAGCTGGAAAAAATCGGAATTGACGGAGCATCGGTGGCGTTGGACGCAACGGGCAGCTCGGTGAACATGGAAATAAATTTTGTCATAATTAAATTGCCTTCCGGAGTTATAGATGAAAATCAACAGCATATAAATAAGCGTAAGCAGATAATTGCAGCCGTAACGGAGGTCGTAGACATTCCGCAGGAGAGGATTATAATATATGAATGAATGGATGGACAAAATCAAAGCGTCTTTTTCAAAGATAAAACGAAAAGAGCTGGTCATTGTTTTCATTTTGATTGTACTGCTGGTCATTGTATATTTTTCGGGACGAGGAGGTTTGTTTTCGTTTGCGTCTGCCGAAAGTCAGACTGCGGCGGCGAATATAATTATTGCGAACAAATGACTTTGGACATTACGGAAGCGGTTCAGCTTTTGACCGGTTCGGACGGTTGCAAGGTAATAATAAACTGGGCGGACGGCGGAGAGGATATTATTGCTTATACGACGACCGTCAATGCCAACGGAGAGACAAAAACGCCGCAGATAGTTACCGTAAACGGCGTATCGGGACCTATAGTCCTTAAAGAACAGTTTCCCAAAGCCGTATCTGTTGCCGTTGTTTGTCCGGCAAATACTTCTATCGCGACAAAACTAAACATAAAATATCTTATAAGCACTTTACTGCAATCGGATATAAACGATATAGCTATTTACAGCTGCTAAGGCAGTTATAAATAAAAAATGGAGGATTATAAAAATGTTAAGTAAGAAAAGTAAGATCTTTGTGCTTGTCGGAATGCTGGCGCTGCTGGTTGTTACGGGATATCTGAATATTTATCTCAACAACCGTGCCGACACAAAACAACCGGTTTCTGCCGAAAGCAGCGATTTTTTCACTACATACAGAAATGATCGCACTGCGACAAGAAATCAGACAATTTTGTATCTTGATTCCATCATCGAAAGCGATTTGTCGAGCGAAGACGCTGTTGCCGAGGCGGAGAAAAACAAACTGGCGCTTACTGCCGCCATGGAAACGGAATTATCCTTGGAAGGCATAATAAAATCCATGGGGTTTGACGATGTTGTGATATCCGCATCCAGCGACTACTACAACATTATGGTAAAGGCAAAGGAGCTTACGACCGAGGAAGTGGCGAAAATTTTGGACGCCGTTACAACGCAAACGGGCACTACGGCAAATTATGTGAGAATAATTCCGGTAGAATAAGAATAAAAGGTTTGTCATTTTGGAAAAAGTATGATATAATTACCTTGTAAACTTTTATGGAGGTGCAGTTATGTCGCAGGGAAATAAATATCATGCTAAATATTCCGGCAGCGTCAGTTACAGCAAAAAAGTAATACTTTCGATAATTTCCCTTGCGACAATGGAGATTTGCGGCGTAGCTTGTCTGCACGGCAAAAAGGTAAATGCCGAAATAAACGGCGACGTTGTGGATATCGATGTGTTTATAGACATCAGAATAGGGTTCAGCTGTCCCGATATAGCGTTTAAAGTCCAGGAAAACATCAAACGCAGCGTCGAATCCATGACAAATCTCAAAACGGGCGCAATCAACGTTAATATTTTAAGTGTTAGCTTTGACGACGGCAACGCGCTTTAAACAGGATTATTTATGAGAAGAACCGCAAGAGAAAACGCTTTTAAGATAATATTCGAAAAATTAGTCAGCGGCGGCACAGGTAAAATTACGTGTGCCGTTTTGACGCGTATGATGAGTGCCGATGAAAACGATTATTTTAATACATTGCTGCAAGGTGTCGGACAAAACCGCGAATTTTTAACGGAAATAATCGGCCGTTATGCCCGCGGTTATGACGTCGATCGCATTTATAAGATAGATCTTAGCATAATGCTTATTGCGGCTTACGAAATTCTTTTTTTAACGGATGTTCCGGATAAGGTGTCAATCAACGAGGCTGTCGAGCTTGCCAAGGTGTATTCAACAGACAACAGTCCGGCTTTTGTCAACGGAATTTTGGCCTCTGTCGTAAAGGACAAGCCGCACATTATCGACGAATACGAAGAAAAAAAGAAGAACGCTGCCGACGCTACAGAAAACGAAAACGAAAAGCAGCTTAGCGCGAAGCCGACCGATGACTTTGACGGCGGCGGACTTTTGATTAACGAGGATATTGGGTATGACGGCTGAAATTATCGACGGGAAAAAAATAGCTGCGCAGGTCAAAAGCGACGCGGCGCAAAAAGCTGTTATGTACAGGCAATTATACGGCAGACAAATAGGTCTCGCCGTAATTTTGGTGGGCAGCGATCCCGCAAGCGAAATTTACGTTCGCAACAAAAAAATCGCCTGCGAGCAGTGCAATATCGCTGCTTTTGAATACAATTTGCCGGCGGAAACGTCTCAAGACGAGATTATTGAGCTTATCGAAAAAATAAACGCCGACAAAAATATCGACGGGCTTCTGGTTCAGCTGCCGCTGCCGAAAAATATTGACGAAAAAGCAGTTTTGTCGCACGTCTCTCCCCAAAAAGACGTGGACGGTTTTCATGCGGTAAACGCCGGCAATCTTGTGCTCGGCAACGATTGTCTTGCCGCGTGCACGCCGTCCGGAATAATGCGTCTTATTGACAGCACGGGAGTGGATATAACGGGTAAACACGCAGTAGTGGTGGGGCGCAGCAATATTGTCGGCAAGCCCGCGGCGCTGATGCTGTTAAAGCGCAACGCGACAGTGACGGTGTGTCATTCCAAGACAAAAGAACTTACGCGCTATACGTCCGACGCAGACGTGCTGGTGGCGGCGATAGGAAAAAAAGAATTTTTTACGGGCGATATGATTAAACCCGGAGCAATAGTTATTGACGTCGGCATGAACAGAGAAAACGGCAAGCTTTACGGAGACGTTCATTTTCCTTCCGCTGTGCAAGTAGCGTCATATATAACGCCTGTGCCCGGAGGAGTGGGCCCGATGACTGTCGCTA
The DNA here is from genome assembly GCA_900553555.1 of uncultured Clostridia bacterium. Taxonomy (GTDB): domain Bacteria; phylum Bacillota; class Clostridia; order Christensenellales; family Pumilibacteraceae; genus Neoclostridium; species Neoclostridium roslinense. The sequence goes on along the minus strand of USEG01000018.1, from coordinate 7,001 downwards.
TGCTTATTGAAAACACGGTTAAGGCGGCTTATCGTGCGAAATAGTTTGTCTGTCAAACAACTGAATAATTATATTAAAAATGTTTTTGAAGACGAATTGGTTTTGCAGAACATCACGGTTACGGGTGAAGTTTTTCAGATATCCTATTCAAAATATACGTTTATTACATTAAAAGAAGACGACTGCGTAATGCAATGCGTGTGTTTTGCGCATATGTCCATGCCGAAAGTAGGGCAAAAAGCCGCTTTTTTCGGTTCGGTAAATTATAGTGAAAAACTCAACAGAGTTTCGTTCATTGTAAAAAACATAGAGATTTTGGGCGATGGATTATACCAGGCAGAGTACTTAAAATCGCGTGAAAACCTGCGAAATAAGGGATATTTTGACAAAAAATTGCCCTTACCTAATTTTATAGACAATGTTTGTATAATTACCAGCGGCTATGGCAGCGTAATACACGACTTCCTTTCCGGAATAGCGGACGGCCATGCATATATAAAAGTTACCGTTTTTCAAAGCGGTGTTCAGGGCCCTGACGCCGAAAACGACATTGTCGAAAATCTTAAAAAAGCCGATAAAAATTATGACGTCGTTGTTTTGGCGCGCGGCGGCGGTTCGGCGGCGGATATGTCGTGTTTTAATTCCGAAAAAGTTGCAGCCGCCGTCGGCGAGATGCACGTTCCGGTAATAAGCGCTATAGGACATGAGACAGATTATACGCTGTGCGACCTGTGCGCGTCGTACCGCGCCGGCACTCCCAGTTTCGCCGCGAAGAAAATTACGGACAACAACTGCGTGCTCATAGACAAGTTTAACGACTGCGTTCGCGAGGCGGGGAATATTCTTACAAAAAAACTTAAGGAAAAATCGGCCGCATTGGCGTTGCTTACGTCCCGCACAATATTTGCTGCGTCTTCCGAAATAAACAACCGTTTCAGCGATTTGCGTGCGACGGCGTCAAGATTCGAAAAGGCCGCAGCCGGAAAGTGCCAAAACGCCGCGTCCCTGCTTTTTTCGCTTAAAGACCGCAATATCGCGTCGGCAAGCGATCTTGCAAGAAGAAAAGACGCCGAATTTAAGGAAAAAGCCGTTAAACTTGAATACCTAAACCCCATTAAAATTCTGACCAGCGGGTACTGCGTGGCGGACAAACAGGGAAAGACGATAACTTCGGCTTTTCAACTCGCTAAGGGGGACGATATTTCGCTGACATTTTCCGACGGCAAAGTAAAAGCCGTGGTGGATAATAATAAGGAGGCATAGCTATGTCTTTTGAGGATAACGTTAAACAGCTTGAAGAAATTGTAAATAAAATGGAAGACAGTTCTACCACGCTTTCGGAAGGTATAGAACTATATTCGCAGGGTATAGAGATCACACGCAAATGCCTGGAAATTCTAAACGACGGAAAAGAACGCATAAAAGAATTACAGGCTCAGATGACCGCGCTGTTTGAAGGAGATGCAAAGGACGATGAATCTCACCCGGTTTGAAAATTTTTTAAAGGAAAAAACCGAAGAAAAAATTGCCGCCGCTCCCGAGAAAATCGCTGCGGGAATACGGTATTGCCTTTTTGACGGAGGTAAACGCATACGCCCAATGATGTTACTGCATAGCGCGCAAATGTTTTCCGCTCCGGACAAAAGCGTATATTATTTTGCCGCCGCAGTGGAGTGCTATCACAACTTTACGCTCGTGCATGACGATTTGCCCTGTATGGACGACGATGATTATAGACGCGGAAAGCCCTCCTGTCACAAAGTCTTCGGAGAGGGGCAGGCGGTGCTTATCGGCGACGCTTTGCAAACGCTGGCTTTTTCATTTATCGCAGACGCGCTTGCCGTGTCGCCAGACAGCAGTCACGCCATCGAAGCCTTAGGGAAATTCTGCGATTTGACAGGGGCAGGCGGGCTTATAGGAGGACAAAGCGTCGACATAGACGCCGATAATCTCAATTCTCCCGCGGCAATAGATTATATTTATAAACACAAAACGGGCGATTTGTTTTGCGCGGCGGTTGTGATAGGTGCCTTACTGGGCGGAGCTTCGCCCGAAAAAGTCGACGATTTATCGCGTTTTGCATATTTATACGGATACATATTCCAGCTTACGGACGACCTTCTGGACCAAAATAAAGACGAATATCATTCGATTTTGTCATATGCTACGCGGGAGGATGTCGCGCAAAAGCTGTCCGATTGTAAAGCGCAGGCGGAACTCATTCTAAATAAACTGGAAGAGGATACCGGATATTTTTACGATTTGTTGCAAAAGACGTTGTCGAGGAAAAAGTAGCGGAGTCAGTTGGTATGGTCAATTCACCGGAAGATCTGAAAAAAATGTCTTTCAATCAATTGAATATGTACGCCGAACAATTGCGTAAACAGATTATTTCCACGGTAAACGTACGCGGAGGCCATCTTGCGTCCAATTTGGGTTGCATTGAATTGACCATAGCGCTCCATTATGTTTTTAATTGTCCCGATGACCAAATTTTGTTTGACACCGGACATCAGGCGTATGCGCATAAGATTATTACCGGCAGAGCCGAACAATTCGAAAATTTGCGTACCGACGGCGGCATAAGCGGTTTTGAGCGCAAGACGGAAAGTGTTTTCGATGCATACAGCGGCGGACACAGCGGCAATTCGCTGTCGGTGGCTCTCGGCATTCTGCGCGCCCGGAAAAGACAAAATAAAGACGATAAAGTTATCGCTGTGATAGGCGACGGAGCGTTGACGGCGGGCGTAAGCTATGAGGCGCTCAACGATATAGGTGCCGGCGGCGAAAATCTGATAATAGTTTTAAATGACAATAAAATGTCGATATCGCGCAACGTAGGAGCAATGTCCAAATATTTGGCAAAGATGCGTATGTCGTCGCGATATGCCGATTTTAAGGAAATAATAAAAAAGTTCTGTTATGCGATACCTTTTGTCGGCGACAAATTGTTTAGTATTGCCGACAACACAAAAGATACTATAAAAGGCATGCTGACGGGTAACTCGCTGTTTGAAAGCATCGGTATTAAATATTACGGTCCCTTCGACGGGCATAACATAAAACTTTTGACGCAGGTTTTTTCGGCGGCGAAAAGACAAACGCGTCCGGTGATTATTCATGTCGTTACCCACAAAGGACGCGGATGCAAATATGCCGAGGACAATCCGCAGAAGTTTCACGGCGTCTCGCCCGTTAAGAAGCCTAAGGGCGTGACTTTTGCCGCGGTTTTCGGGGAAAAGCTTTCCCAAATGGCGCAGAAAAATAAAAATATTCCAGCCATTACGGCAGCTATGACGGACGGCGTAGGACTCGGTAGATTTGCCGAGCTTTTTCCCGACAGGTTTTTTGACGCGGGTATAGCCGAACAGCATGCGCTCGATCTTGCCGCAGGTCTTGCAATCGGCGGAATGAAACCGTATTTTGCGGTATATTCCTCTTTTTTCCAGCGTGCCGCGGATCAGTGGCTTACAGACGTTTGTATCGACAAGCTTCCCGTTACTCTCGTAATAGACCATGCCGGATTTGTCCCCGGAGACGGAGTGACGCATCAGGGTATATTCGATTTGTCGGTGCTTACCGCCGTGCCTGGCGCGATAATTTGCTCTCCCATGGACGGAGAACATCTAAAAAACATAATGGAATATTCGCTGTCGGTATGCGGTCCTATTGCAATACGTTTTTCGAAAAGTTTTGTAAAACTGCCGGCGGATACCGACAGGAGCGTAGTGCCCTTCAAATGGAATTATATACGAAAAGAAAATAATAAGACGGTTATTATAATTCATGACGCCTCTTTGACGGAGCTGTGTCTTAAAACGCGCGGCGCCGATATTGTGTTTGCGACTTTTATCTCGCCGCTCGACGAAGAAATTTTGTCGGAAAACCGTTATGAAAAATTTATAATAGCCGAAGACAGCATGATTAAAGGCGGCCTGGGCGAAAAAATAACCGTGTATTTTAACAATCACACAATAAACAAAAAGACGATTTTGGTGGGGTATAATTCCTATCTCGAATATTATTCGCAGGACAAATGTTTTTCGCGGTTCGGCTTGACGACGGAAAGTTTAAATAACTTGATTAGCGACGTCAAAACAGTTGAATAATATTTGTTATTAGTGTATAATATACATATGATTTGTGCCGTTTATAAAAATGCAGATAAAGATAAAGATTGTAATTTCACTAAAAATCTTTTGGAATATCTTGATAAAAGACACGTTTCAAGCGCAGTCCATAAGTCGATTGCCGGTTTTTTTCCGCATAGAAAAACTTTTACGGGTTTTACGTCCGTATTCGATCTGGCCTTTGTAATAGGCGGAGACGGCACAATTTTGAGAGTCGCCGCTGCGTGTGCGAGGGCAAACGTCCCTATCTTCGGCTTCAATTGCGGACACACGGGTTTTTTGTCGGAAAGCGAAACCGACGGATTCGAGAATATCATAGAACACGTTTTATATAAGAAGTATTCGATTGAAGAGCGCAGTATGCTTTCTTGTTGCGCCGGCAATAAAAAAGCTTTTGCGCTTAACGATATTGTGCTGAACAGGGCATACGGCAAGCTTATCGCGATAGATGTTTTTTCGGGCGGGAAATTTATCGATTCGCATTACTGCGACGGTTTTATTGTAAGCACTCCCACCGGGTCGACGGCATATTCGCTTTCGGCGGGCGGACCCATAATTAGTCCCGCTGCAAGCGTCATAGCTTTGACGCCCATAAATTCGCATACGCTGCATTCGCGCCCCATTGTAGTGGGCGACGATGAAAAAATAACTCTCAGACTTTCGCAGGAGACAAATCGCGCGGCACTTTACTGCGACGGCAATTTATTGTGCAAACTAAACGGCGGCGATGAAGTCCATTCGGTTATAGCACCGTTTAAGGCAAAGTTTATACGCCTTGAAAATTATAATTTTTATGAAAAACTGCTCCATAAATTAAACAAATGGGGAGTAGTAAATGCCGCCAAGGAGTAAATTATGATGAGAACAAACAGACAAAACAAAATTCTGGAGCTCATTTCTTCGCAGCCCATCGAAACGCAGGAAGAACTCGTAGAACAATTGAAAGCGGCGGGATTTGACGTCACGCAAGCGACTATATCGCGCGATATAAAAGAATTGGGGCTTGTTAAAGTCGCCGAAAACGGAAAGCAGCGCTATGAACGCGAACGGTACAACACAAATGTCACGTTAAAGTTTAAGGATATGTGTAAACATTCCGTTTTATCTGTCGATTGTGCCGGCAATCTTGCGGTTGTACGCACTTTGTCGGGCAGCGCAAATATAGTGGCAATTATGGTGGATCGCCTTAATAACAAAAGTATTCTCGGCTGCGTTGCCGGAGACGATACGGTTTTTATCGCGTGCAGGGATGAAAACAGCGCCCGCGACGTTGCGCAGCTTTTAATGGAGTTATCGTCGACAAATTAAAATATGTTAAGAAGCGTTTACATAAACAATATAGCACTCATAAAGTCGCAGACCTTGGAATTCTGCGGCGGTTTTAATGTGCTTAGCGGCGAAACCGGCGCGGGCAAATCTATAATCGTCGACAGCCTTATGCTCATTCTGGGCGGAAAGTTTGACAAAGTGCTAATGCGTTATGGCGAGAACGTTTGCCGTGTGGAGGCCGAATTCGATACCACCGACAGGGTAAGGGAATATCTTTCGGAAAAAGACATAGACGTCGACGACGTTACTGTCATTTCGCGCAAAATGACTGCTGACGGAAAGAACGAAAACCGGGTCAACGGCCGCGCCGTGACGCTGTCGGTAATTCGCGACGTCGGCTCCATGCTGCTGGATATCTGCGGCCAAAACGAATACCAGTATCTGGGCGTGACGGCCAACCATATCAAAGTTTTAGATTCGTTTATTCGCGGTACAATGCAAAGCGTTTTTGAAGAGTACGGTAATGCGCTTTACAAAATACGTGGCATTGATAAGCAGCTGGAAGAGATTCGGGACACGGAAGAACGCAACGAAAATATCGAATTTTTGAAACGCAAGTTAAGAGAAATAGAGAAAGCGGACATAAGAGAAGGTGAATTGGACGACTTGGAAAACCGGCGCAAAGTCATGCAGTCGGCGGGGAAAATTTTATCGGCCGCCGCCGCAGCATCGGAATATATCGAGGGCAATAACGAAAACGCGCTCTCCGATATCGAAGCCGCCGCAAAAGCATTGGGTTCAATCGCTTCTCTTGACGAAAAATACGGCGAACTTGCCCAAAGGCTGGACAGCGTAATTATTGAACTGGAAGACATTGCGGATACGTTGGATCAAGCGCAAAACGATTTTAATTTTGACAGGTCGGACATCGACGCCGTGGAAGACCGCATATACAAGATTCGAGAGCTTACCAAAAAATACGGCGGATACGACGCGATAATAAAAAAACAAACCGAACTTAGAGAAAAAATCGATTTTTTGGAAAACGCGGACTATCTGTTTGACAAACTGAGTAAAGAAAAAAAAGAGCTGACGGATATTGCCTATGGCGCCGCCGTGCGTATTTCCGACGAGCGGAAAAAGTATGCTCAAAAACTGGAAAAAGCCGTCATGCGGGAGCTGGACGAGCTGGGCATGTCCAATTGCGTCTTCAAGGTGGTTTTCGCCGATCTGCCGGACAGAAAGAACTGCGAAAAAAAGTTTACCGCAAAAGGACTGGACGAAGTGGAATTTTATCTCAGTCCGAATGCCGGACAGCCGTTAAAGCCGCTGACGAAAATTATTTCGGGCGGCGAGCAATCGCGGTTTATGCTGGCGTTGAAGGTGATATCGGGAAAGTACGACGATATTCCGTCTTTAGTGTTTGACGAGATAGATACCGGAATAAGCGGCACTATAGGCCGGGAAGTGGCAAAAAAGATGGCGATAATTTCTACGACGCGCCAGGTGTTGTGCGTTACGCATTTGCCGCAGATAGCCGCTATGGCCGACAAAAATTATCTGATAACGAAAAAAATATTTTCTATGAAACATATGGCTATA
>USEG01000017.1 GCA_900553555.1 uncultured Clostridia bacterium | reverse complement strand
GCAGCAGAAACGGAATATGCAAAATATGCGGATATGATTACGGATAAAAAGAATAATCTGGAACTTCTTTTTTCTAAAGAAAGTGAACTGATTGAAAGAACAAAGATTGCAGAGAACGTATATGATATGTTCCGACAGGGTGGAACTGATGATGTCAGGGAGAAGCTTATTGATGTAATGTATGAGAACCAGAAACTTAGAGAGGAAAATACTACATTAAAGGAACTGTTGGAGAAGGCGTATGAGTTTATGAAGCAGTTTGTAATTGATGGGGTTAACTTGTTGGAGAGGTTTCTGGAGAGCGTTGGGAAGATGATTGATAAAGTTCCTAAAAGAACAAAATAAAAAACATCTGTTCGTGCAACAAAGTATTGACATTGACATACGAAGAAAGTATCATAAATTTATGAAGCAGGAGGAACAAATGAGATGAGAAAATCAATTTCAATCAGTATAAGAGTGAGTGAAGAAGAATTAGATAAGTTTAAGGAAGCAGCAAGATTAGAAGCATATTCATCATATAGTGAGTTTATAAGAAGAACGGCATTAATAGAAGCTGCCAAAATAATTAAGGAAAACAATGAAGGAGAGGATACCCATGAACATAATTAGTTTGTTTAGTGGATGTGGTGGATTAGATTTAGGCTTTGAAAGAGCTGGGTTTAATATTCCTGTTGCAAATGAGTTTGATAAAACAATATGGGCGACATTTAAAGCAAATCATCCTAATACTCATCTGATTGAAGGTGATATAAGACAGGTAACAAAAGAAGATATAGAACAGTTTATAAATGGAGAAGTTGACGGAATTATTGGTGGACCACCTTGTCAGTCGTGGTCTGAAGCAGGTTCATTAAAGGGAATTAAGGATGCCAGAGGACAGTTGTTCTTTGATTATATTAGAATACTAAAGGAATTCCAGCCTAAGTTCTTTTTGGCAGAAAATGTAAGCGGAATGTTGGCAAACAGACATTCAGAAGCGGTGCAAAATATACTAAATCTTTTTGATGATGCAGGATATGATGTGTCATTTACCCTTGTAAATGCAAAGGATTACGGAGTTGCAGAAGAAAGAAAGAGAGTGTTTTATATAGGTTTCAGGAAGGATTTGCACATTGATTTTGGATTTCCTAAAGGTTCAACAAAGGATGATGATAAGAAAATCACTCTTCGTGATATTATATGGGATTTGCAAGATACGGCTGTTCCATCAGGAGAGAAAAATCATCACAATCCAGAAGCAATCAATAACAATGAATACTATACTGGAGCATATTCACCAATATTTATGAGCCGTAACAGAGTAAAAGGATGGGATGAACAGGCATTTACAGTTCAGGCATCAGGAAGACAATGTCAGCTTCATCCACAGGCACCTAAAATGGTTAAGGTGGCACAGAATGATTGCAGATTTGTAGAAGGAAAGGAACATCTTTATCGTCGAATGACAATTAGAGAGGTTGCCAGAGTACAGGGGTTTCCGGATGATTTCAAATTTATATATGAGGATACTAATACAGCATATAAAATGATTGGTAATGCTGTTCCGGTTAACCTTGCATATGAAATAGCTGTTGCGATAAAGAAATATCTAGAAGGTAATGGTGCAGAGGTTGTTGTAGATAATGAGGTTATAGATGCAAAGGAGGTTAATGAGAAGAAAGTGAGTACAAAGAGTAATGATCAGGGTAGAGCATATGAGTATGCTTGGATAAAAACACTTTACAAGGCATTATGTGAGATGCGAAAAACTAGAATAGTTGATAATTCTAGCTTGCATGCAAATGAAAAGGCATGGGCTCTTATGGATGATGAAATGCAGCAGACATTTATGATATCAGCAGAATCAGCAATTGATACAGTGCTTGAAATGGAACCTAAAATGTCAGAGGGCAGTAATGATGAATTGACATTAGAATTTCAGAAGGACGGAGCTGGCGTAAAGGGGGATGTAAGAGATATTGTTATTAGAAGAAATGATATTGAGTGGGAAATAGGATTAAGTATCAAACATAATCACGATGCCGTAAAACATAGCAGATTAAGTCATAAACTTGATTTTGGTAAAGAATGGTTTGATATGCCTTGTAGTGATGCATATTGGGATGCGGTTCAACCAATATTTGATATGTTGAAGAATGAAAAGGGTAACGGTTCAAGATGGTCTGAAATCAATGACAAAGATGAAGTAGTATATGTACCTTTATTACAGGCATTTATGGATGAGGTTAATAGAGCATATAAAGAAGATAAGAATATGCCACGTAAGATGATAGAATATCTTATTGGAATAGAGGATTACTATAAGCTTGTTAGCCGTGATAGTAAGCGTCTTACTATGATTCATACTTTTAATATGCATGATACTTTAAATAAACCAAGTGAAAATAAGGTGTCGGCAATTACTGTGCCAGTAGTAGAGTTACCTGCAAGACTTGTGGCACTTGAGTTTAAACCAGGAAGCACTAATACAGTAGAAATGTTTTTGGATAATGGATGGCAATTAAGTTTCAGAATTCATAATGCAAGTACAAAGGTTGAACCAAGCTTAAAATTCGATGTGCAGTTTATTGGTATGCCGACATCAGTGCTGAATATTGAATGTAAATGGAAATAAGGAGGTACAGACATTGAGAAAAATGCTATTAAGTTTCAGACCAGATGTTTATGAAAAAATAAAATCTAAAATTATATCTTGACATTTACTTTAAAATCAATTATTATATTTATCGATGTGCTGGTGTGGCGAAATCGGCAGACGCAAGGGACTTAAAATCCCTCGGTAGAAATACCGTACCGGTTCGAGCCCGGTCAGCGGCACCAAAAGATCGGAATTTTTCCGGTCTTTTATTTTGCCTTCTACACTAAATATTGCATTAAACGGGAGATTCTCTGCCATTTTATTAAATGCTAAACTGCCTAATAATCGTTTATTTGCAATTTTTATCGTTTGTCTTGTCATCAAAGACTACGCCGCTTGCGCTCTTTCTTGTGGCGCGGAAAGTCAACTCCACCATTATTATCATAAGAGCGAAAAACAATATCAGATAGTACGGCATCCATTCAAAACCCAAAGCATTGCCTATTACTCCGAACAGCGGCGGCATAAAAGTCGAACCGACATACGCGCTCGCCATTTGTATGCCTATTATCGAGCCGGAATTTTCCGCGCCGAAATTGTCCGGTGTGGAATGAATTATGCACGGATAAATCGGCGCGCACCCCAGTCCAGTGACGACAAAACCTATTAAGGAGACGACATAGTATTCGGTGGGTATGAGAATCAAAACTATTCCCGCCGCCAATATGCATGTGCCCGTGATTATCATTTTGCGGTCGCCCATTTTTTCGGTTATAAATCCGCCGAAAAACCTGCCTACGGTTATGCCTATATAAAACAGCGAGGCAAACTGCGCCGCCTGTTGTGTTGAAAGGGCTTTAACTTCGACAAAATATGTACTTGCCCAGCTCATTGCGGTGGCTTCTGCCGCACAATATGCAAAAAAGCCTATCAACAGATACGGCACGCCCTTTATTTTCAGCGCGGCCGCCAAGCCGATGCTCTTTTGCGGCGCGACGACGTCCTGAGAGGTTGTTTTCCAAACCGGCAAAGTCACCAGCAGCAATAAACCAATAACTACTTGCACCAGCCCGATTATCAAAAATCCCCTGTTCCAATTGGCAACGGACAAGGTATAACTCATGACAAACGGACTTATTATCGTCCCGACTCCCCAGAAACAATGCAACCAACTCATGTGACGCGATGTGTAATGCAACGCAACATAATTGTTGAGCGCGGCGTCTATTGTTCCCGCCCCCAAACCGTAAGGGACGGCAAACACAATCAGCAGCCAGAAACTATGCGAAAACGCAAAGCCCAAAAGCGCCCCCGCTGTCATAAATACGCTTACCACCGTGACAATACGCGTGCTGAATTTTTGGATAAATTTATCCGACAAAAGACTGGACACTATTGTACCGCCGGATATAACCATGGAAACTATGCCGAGATAGGATACCGGAACATTAAGATCGACATGCATCACCGGCCAACCGGAACCAAGCAGTGAATCGGGCAGTCCCAGACTGATAAAAGCTATATATATGAGAACAAGTAAAAACGAGTACATTTTTCACCATGGATTTTATTGCTTGTCCGTATTTACGATCAAATACAAACAGCCATAATATTATATCACACCAAAAATTCAATGTCAAATTTAATAAAAGCTCTCATCGTGCACTTTAAAAAAGTTGTGCGCATTTTCATACAAAATTTTTCGCGCGGTCTTTTCGCCGTAACGAGCAGCTGTATTGCAATATAATTCACCGGTAAGAGACTCGTAGTCATCAAGGTTATTTATGGGCGCGCATCCGTAAAAATCGCTGCCGACCGCCAAATGGTCGCCGCCGAATTTATCCAGGAAGTAATTGATTGTATAAAAATATCCTTTGGAGTTGCCGCCGGGCACAAATGCCGGCACCGGCGATAAGCCCACTATGCCGTTTTTTTCGATTATAAATCTTACCTGACTGTCGGAAATATTGCGGGGGGTAAGACAGGCATGACGCAAGGCCTGTATGCGACACAAAAGGCCTATATGAAATGTCCGCCGCCGCATAAAAAGATTGAGAGTTGAGATGAGCTAAATCTACAGGCGTGTTCCATTTGTTTAGTTTGTCGATAAAGGCCTTGCCGACCGGCGTAAGATTACCGTTGCCGAAAGCTCCCCCGGCATAGACATTGTCCTCGTTCCACGTCAGCGAACAATACATAAAGTTGGGCGGTGGGTTATCCAACAAACACATTCCGACGGCGCCGGCGTCCTCTATCGCAAACATAAAGGAATTGTCGCATAGAAACTTTGCATATTCCCTGAATTTTTCGCAGTCAAGCTTTGTCGCCCAGATAGCGTAAATTATGTCATTTTCTTCGCGGGCGAAAAACTGCATATGGCGTTTTTTTTCGTCTAACGCCAATAAAGAAGTCATTATATCGTTGTGCAGATCAAACAATCTCATATATTTTATATATGCGCTACGCCCGCATTTTGCAATAAAAAAACTCCGCAGCTGTGGCGGAGCATTTTAGCTTATTAAACTTTCAATTGTCAGCCTTTGATGTCAAGATCTTTAAGCAGATCGGCAAAAGGATTGTTGGCAGTCTCTTCGTTCCATTCGATTTCCTCGTCTGGTTCGACTTTTTTTGTCTTAACTTTTTTGACCTTCTTCTCTGTCTCTTCGTTTTCGGCTTTGGCAGGCTTGGGTTCTTCGGGTATGCAGGCCTTCATAGAAAGATTGATTTTCTTGTTGGCCTCGTCATAGTTGAGTACCATTACTTCCACTTCGTCGCCCACTTTGACCACGTCGTTTATGTCCTTTACATAAGAGTGTGCGATTTCCGAAACATGGACCAAACCTTCTATATGCGGTTCCACTTCAACAAACACTCCGAAGGGCACTACGCTTACTACCTTGCCTTTAAGCGTCGATCCGACAGGATGTTTTTCCATGCAGGCGACAAAGGGATGCGGCTGCAACTGCTTATAACCCAAAGACACTCTCTTTTTCTCTCTGTCGGCGGCAAGCACCAAAAATTCATACGTTTGTCCTACGGTAAGCACTTCGTCTACCGATTTAATATGGTACCAGGACAAATCTACAATATGCGCCAGGCAGTCAAAGCCGTCTACGCTTACGAACGCGCCGAAGGGCGTAATTCTTTTTACGACGCCGCTTACGACAACGTTGGGAACAACGTGCGTCCAGAAAATTTCTTCCTTGGCGGCTTTTTCCGTTTCGATGACCTTTCTGTGGCTGGCGACGATTTTATGTTTTGCGTCGTCTATCTCCAAAGCCGTAACGCTGAGTTTTTTACCCGTGTAAGCTTTGAGATCGCTGACAAATCTTTCTCTTATCTGAGATGCGGGGATAAAAACAGAATATGTCCCAAGTTTTGCCAAAAGGCCGCCTTTTACAGGTTTATCCACTGTAATTTCAAAGGATTCGCCGTTTCTTATGGTTTCGACAATCTTATCGGCTTCTTTTATTTCGTCCACTTCTTTCTTTGAAAGCAATACGCACCCGGTATCAGGGTCATTGGTGGCAATGATTTTGGTATCCAACACCATTCCCTGAGTAAACTGCTCGGGCTCATAACTGCCGTCGATATTGACGTCTTCTTTGCGAATAAAACCGTCGTTCTTTCCGCCGATGCTGACTTTAATTCCCTTTTCGTCAGCGGAAATAACCGTTCCTTTAATGCGCTTGCCCACTCTGTAAGAAACAAAAGAATCTTCTACTGCCTTTGCAAAATCGTCGCTTACCTTTACCGCATCTAACTCTTGACTCATGTACTGTTTAACCTCCGTAATCAACTCCTCCGGAGCTGACGCGCCCGATATTATTCCAACAATATCTTCGGCGCTAAATTTAATTTTGTTTAAGTCGTCCAAACTCTCGACTAAAAAAGATTCACTAATTTTTCCAACGATTTCCGTAAGTCTGCGCGTATTAGAACTTTCGCCGCTTCCAATCACTAAAACCTTTGTACATTTGCGTGCAATATTTTCAGCTTCATTTTGCCGACTGATAGTAGTATAACAAATTGTGTTAAATATTTCAACTGTTTTATAATGCTCTTTTCGAATTTTTTTTAAAATATTTAAATATTTCTCCAATAAAAACGTAGTTTGCGTTACAAAACACAGTTTTTCGTAGTCATGAAGCTGTTCCGGAAGGTCCTCGGAATCTATAATCGTCGCGGAATTATCGCACCAACCGTTGACGCCTTCCACCTCGGGGTGACCTTTTTTGCCTATGATGACTATGTGAAATCCGTCCTTGTAATGGCTTTGGGCGATCTGTTGTATTTTGCGTACGTAAGGACAAGTCGCGTCGATAATTTCGATGCCTCTGCGCTCCGCTTCGATATAAAAATTTTTGCCTACTCCGTGCGATCTTACAATGACTTTTTTGCCGTCGCATTGGTCAAGAGATGTCACGACGCGCACGCCCTTTTCGGCTAATTGATTTACCACCAGCGCATTGTGTATAAGCTGCCCGTAAGTCACCGTATTATCCGACGCATTGTCGAATGCCGCCCGTACAGCCCGTTTTACCCCGCTGCAAAAACCGCAGTGCTTTGACACTATATAACGCACTTTGTCAAATCCTCACAAGACAGGAAGAAAGCGATTTGAGCGCCCGCGCCGACTGTTTTTTAAGCAGTTTTCCTTCCTTGGTTTTGTTGTAAAATACGTAATCGTTCAACTGATTCTGCGTCATGTGCATATGCTGCTCTATTTTTTCCGACGCCGCCTTCAAAACCGCCGCATCGACGCGCTTTCCGTAATATTCGGACAAATCGAAAGTGTCTCCGACAAGCAGGTAATTTTTGTGGAAAAGTTTGGTACGCGTATACACAATAATGGGGACGATGGGCGCCTGTCCTTTAATGGCAAACATTGCCGCACCTTCTTTTATCTGACGGATAGCCAGACTTTCGCGGTTACGCGTGCCTTCCGGAAAAATGGATAATCCGTAGCCTTTTTTCATTACGCTTATTATCTTTTTCATTGCGGGCAGGTCCGCTTTTCCTCTATCGTAAAATATTGCGCCTACTCCCGCCAGAAAGCCGCCGACAAACTTATTTTTGCTAAGCTCTTTCTTTGCAATCGTATATCGGAATCCCGGCAGATTTGACAGTTGCATAATAATATCCGCCGCGCTCAAGTGGTTGCCTACTGCAATAATTTTTCCTTTCGGCATCTTCTTTTTGTCTATTATCGTCACGGGATACATGATACGAAACGGTATATAGCTAAGAATCTTCATCAGATAAAAAAACCACTTCATATCGATTTCTCCGTCGTTTTGCCCTTAATAATTGCGGCAATTTTATCACAGACCTCTTCTATCGTAAGGCCCGTCGAATCTATTTCCACAGCGTCTTCGGCTTTTTTTAAAGGGGCGAGTTTCCGGTGCGAATCGTTGTAATCGCGCTGAATGATATCGTTTTTAACTTGTTCTAAATTAACGTTTTCTCCCCGCTCGGAAAGCTCCTTGCAGCGGCGGCGCGCACGTTCGTCCACACTGGCGGTAAGAAAGATCTTACAGTCGGCGTTTGGCAGAACAAAAGTGCCAATATCTCTTCCGTCCAGCACAGTATCCGTTCCGGCGGCCAGTTTGCGCTGCATGTCTACCATTGCATAACGCACTTGGGGAACGGCGGAAATGTCGCTTGCCATTTTGGATATTTCCGGCTGGCGTATTGCGCGGGAGACGTCTTCACCGTCAAGATAAACGCTTAACATACCGTTGTCGTTGGCAAGATTTATATCTGTAGACGCCAACATTTCCGATATTTTGTCATCATCGGTGCATTTTATCCCGTTACGCAACGCTTTGAGACCTATCGCGCGGTACATTGCTCCCGTATCTATATACACAATGTCAAACCTTTTTGCAATAAGTTTGGCAATTGTGCTTTTGCCTGCTCCCGCAGGTCCGTCAATCGCTATAATCATAAGTTGTCCTCTCCCGCATGTTTTCCTGCGACATAGCCCGTCGCAAAGGCGATTTGTAAATTGTATCCACCCGTCAAAGCGTCAACATCCATTACTTCTCCGGCAAAATATAAGCCGGGCGTCAGTTTGCTTTCCATGGTTTTCGGATTGATGGCGTCAAGAGCAACGCCGCCGGCAGTAATGATGCCCGCCTCTATCCTGTCGCATGCACGAATATCAAACTCCAGGTTTTTGAGCATGCCGACTATTTTTGCCCTTTCCGCTTTTGTGACGGCGTTTACTTTTTTGTCCGGATCGATGCCGCATTTTGCCACGAAAAAGTCTATGAGCTTTTTGGGAAGTAAATCATTTAAGCTGTTTTTGAAGCATTTGTTTTGATATTTTTGGAAGTCGTGCACAAGCCTTTTATCCAAAACTTCCGGGTCAAGCGCAGGCTTTAAGTCGACGGACAGTTTGGTACCGTCAAGATCATATTTGTTTATAAAGCTGGACAGTGTAAGAATTATCGGTCCGGAACCGCCGCTGCCGGTAAAAAGCATTTCGCCGAACTGCGTATATTTTTTTTCCGTCTTTCCCGTCGTTACCGACGCCGAGACGTTTTTTAACGACAGGCCCTGCAGACATGCAACGTCGTCTTTTAATATCAGCGGCACAAGCGCCGGTCGCGGCCTGACTATTTCGTGCCCGAATTTCTGCGCGAATTTATATCCGTCGCCCGTACTTCCGGTAGCCGGATAACTCATTCCGCCGCAAGCCAGAATTATTTTATCATATTCGCAACGCTCATCGCAGGTCTTTACCTCAAACCCGCCGGCAGTTTTATCGATGCCGTAAACTTCGCTGAAAACAAACTTTACGCCGCTTCTTGCGGCAGCTCGCGTAAGAGCCGCAACAATATCGCTTGATTTATCGGATACGGGAAAAACACGTCTGCCGCGCTCTACTTTTAGCTTTACACCGAGATTTTCAAAAAAATCCACGGTCTTTTGGGGCGGAAAAGAATATATTGCGCTATACAAAAACTTTTTCCCGTTGACAATATTGTCAATACACTCGGACGGCGAACATAAGTTTGTCAAATTACATCTGCCTTTACCGGTTATAAACAGTTTTTTGCCGGTTTTTTGATTTTTTTCATAAACTGTGACGTCGGCAGACTGCGCTGCGCTAACGGCAGCCATAAGACCCGACGCGCCGGCGCCTATTATCGCTACTTTCATATTATTCTGAATATCGTAAATACTTACGACTAAAAATCAGCCGTAAGTATCTGCGATTTTATCCGTTACACCGGATGAACTTGTGTTTCTTTGTTGTAAATCGTCGTATCTATACCCATCATTTTTGCCTGGCGGCGCTTGAAGAAGGGTATCGCAAGCTGCGGGAACAGCGCGTAAGTGAGCACGTCCTCGTCTTCATTGACAATATATTCTTTGATTTCGCTCTTAAGTTTAGCCAATTCGGGCTGCAGTCTGTCGGCAGGGCGGCAGGTAATGCGCGGCTGGCCCTGCAGAATTTTATCTATAATTTCCTGCGAAGGTTCGACGGGCAGTTTGCCGTATTCGCCAGCGACAATACCGCGGGTTTCCTTCGTAACCATCTTATAGCGTTCGCCGCTCAGCACGTTCAAAACGGCTTGAGTGCCGACAATCTGGCTGGAAGGCGTAACCAACGGCGGATAGCCCAGATCTTTCCTTACTCTCGGCACCTCTTCCAGCACTTCCTGCAATCTGTTGGACGCACCCTGCTGCGCCAGCTGGCTTATAAGGTTGGAGAGCATTCCGCCGGGAACCTGATATATAAGAGCATTGACGTCCACTTTCAATACTTTCGGGCTGAGGAATCCGTCTTTTTGCAGTCTGTCCGCAACGGTACGGAAATATACCGTAAGCTCGTTAAGTTTATTTAGGTCAAGACCAGTATCATATTTGGTGCCTTTAAGCGTAGCGACAAGCGATTCGGTGGCGGGC
>USEG01000016.1 GCA_900553555.1 uncultured Clostridia bacterium | reverse complement strand
CTTATATTCCGCCGCCGATACCGTCACCGTAAAAATCGCCCGATTGCCGCTTATTTCGTCGGTGCAAAGCACTTCCGCCCTGCCGGCTTTGAGCGCTTTTACCCTTCCGTCCGATATTTCGATAACGTCCGCGCCGGAAATAACGCTGTAGACAATGCGCGCTTCGGCGGACGGATTTTCAAAAGTTATTTCTACGGGCTTTTCTTCCCCTTCCGTCAGAGCCATGTCCTTTACGTCAAACGCGGGGAGCTGCTGCCCGCCGTCCGTCACCGTCAGGACAAAGCGGTACCGCTGCCCTTCCGCAAAAGCGCTTACTATCGCCTTTCCTTCGCGCAAGGCCGTCGCGACGTTGTCGTTTACCGTCAGTATATTCTCGCCGTACTCGACAAAAAAGTCGACGGTTCGGCAAACGCCGTCGGAAAACACGGCGCTTAGCCCGCATTGTTCGCCCGGCCGCAAAGTCGAGGCGTTTATCTCCATGCCCGGCGCGTGTTCGAGCACCAGCACGTTGACGAAAACCGCTCTGTCTCCCGATTTTTCACGCAGCAGCAGGCTGCCGGTACCCGGCTTTACGGCGTTAAGAAAGCCGTCGTCAAAGCGCACGCATTCGCCTTTGACCACCCTTACGTCGCACTCCGCGGCTTGTTTTTGCGGCAGAGACGTCGCCGTCAGAACAACGCTTTCGCCCACATACATGACGATATCGGACGACACCAGCTGGTCCGCCGCCGCCTTGGACGTAAACCTTAGTTCCTGCGTCCTTTCGCCGTCGGAAGAAGACAAAACCACCTCTCCTACGCCCGTGATAAGCGCCTCGTTGCCGCCTATCATGACGGCGTTTTCACTGCCGCTTTTTATCTCGGCGGCATAGCTAATGCCGAACGGGGCGTAACTAACTATGTGCCCCACCCTGTATCCGTCGGTAAATTCCTGCCGTCCGTCCGCGCACGCCGGCAAAAACGCCGCTATAAGCGCGATAACCGCGGCCGCAATAAAATGCTTGGGTTTCATCACTTTCTCCTAAAGTACGTTACTAACTTTTTATGTATCCGCCCGGCATATACACAGCGGTAATGAGCTGTTTTTCGCCCGATTTTACAAACCTTTCCATTTCTTCGGGATAATTGACAAGGGGAATTATCTCCGCGCCCGATTCGCGCATCGCCTCGTACTGTTCGGCGGTGACGCGGTCCTCTCCGTCGCTGAAAAACTTGGATGGGAAGGCAAACTTCACGCCGTCGACGGCACGGGCAACTTCCTTGCGCACCGCGGCGCTCTCCGCCATGACGAAAACTTCTTCTATTCCCAAAGCGTCTATCTCCGCTTTCAGCTTGTCCGCGGGAAACTCGTCGCCGCGTATGCGGATATAGGGCGTAATTCCGTCGCCCGCAAACTGCATAAGCGCCTCTTTAAGCGTCGTAATGCGCGTGTTTTTGTAAAAACTGTCGCGGTACATCCCGAAGTCCAGCGCCTTTAACTGCTGCAGCGTCAAATCCTTCGCAAAGCCCTCGCCGTCGCTGGACGCCGAAAGCAATTTTCCGTCGTTGCACACAAGCTCCCCGTCCGCCGTAACGCACACGTCCGCTATTATGCTGCGAAAGCCCGCGCGCATCGCCGCCAAAAAGGCCGGCATGGTGTTTTTGGGCGCGTAAGCGGACATTCCGCCGTCGGCGATATACTTTACTTCGGCGTCGGCTGCTCCCGTATAGCCGTCGGTTTGCGAAGAAAGACTCAAAACCGAAACCGTCGCCCCGCGTTCGCATTCCAGCGTTATGTACGCCTCGTTTACGCCGAAGGGAATAAAAAATCTCAGGTTGTACTGACGATAATTGTCCCCGTCCAGCAAAAACTTACCCATGCGCGCGTCGCGGCAGAAAAAGGCGTCGTTTCTTTTAAGCTCTATTCCTATGGCGGCATAACCCGTTTCGGGTCCGAATTTTTTTGCGACGGCCTCGACGCCGACGGTTTTGTACGGCGTGAACATGATGGGAAAACGCACCGTGCACGTCCCGTTAAAAGAGGGCGAAACACTGAGTTTACCGCAGGAAAATTCCGTTTTCGCGTTGTCGCTTATTAGTTTTGATACAACAGCTCTTGTAAGTAAATTCATAGTGTCCTCCGTATTTTGTTTTCGCCCGGGATATCATTATATTCAATTTTATCACATCGCTTGAAAAAATGCAATATTCCGACAATAATTTTTCGCTATTTTATGTCTAAAAAGGGGTTTTCCGGCTACAGAAGAAGGTTTGCTCGTACTTAGAAATGATTTTTCCGGCTACAGAAAAAGGTTTACTCGTACTGCCGAAAGTTTTTACGCTCGCTTTACGTTTTTTATATGCTTTTTCTTTACAAAATATCGATAATGTGGTAAAATTTTAAAAACAATCAAGTGAGGAAATGTTATGGACGCACCGAAACTAAACGTAAAACGCACCGTATTCGTAGGTTTCGCCTTTTTTCTTATTATGGCGTTTTGGCAGGCGTACGACGCGATAATGCCACTAATGCTCATCAATAAGTTCGGCATGAGCCAAACGCTTTCGGGAGCGATAATGGCACTCGACAACGTGCTGGCGGTGTTTCTGCTGCCGATATTCGGCTCCTTGTCGGATAAATTCGTCTCGCGGCAGGGAAAACGCACGCCGTTTATAGTCGTGGGAACGATAGCCGCAGTGATATTCTTTATCGCGATGACGTTTATGGACAACTACCAGCTGCTGCAAATTACCGAGGCAGGAGTCCTTAACACCGACGTGAGCGGACTGACCAGCGAACAAGCCAGCGCTCTTCTCGCGGAAAAGGCTTGGCAAGTCACCGTTTCCCGGCCCGTGCCGCTTATTTGCTTTATTTTGCTGCTGCTGTTCACACTGATTGCGATGGCGCTTTTCCGTTCGCCCGCGGTGGCGCTCATGCCCGACGTTACGGTAAAGCCGCTAAGAAGCAAAGCCAACGCCATAATCAATCTCATGGGCACCGCCGGCGGCATAATAGTGCTGCTCTTGGGCATGGTGTTCGGGACGTCTAAGGACGCCTATATGGATTATACGGGGTTTGTCATCGCCACCTGCGCCGTAATGATAATAGGCCTTCTCATCTTTGTGTTTACGGTAAAGGAGCCGGCATGGAACAAAGAAATGCTGCTTGCCCAGCAAAAAATAGACGCGCTTGTGCCCGAACCGGAATCCGCCGCTCCCTTCGACCGCCACGGCGCCGAAAATTCCAAAAAGACGGAAAAGGAAAAACTCGTTTCGCTTATTCTCATTCTCGCGTCCGTGGCGCTTTGGTACATGGGCTACAACGCCGTTACCAGCAAATATTCGGTTTACGCCACCAACATTCTGCATCAGAATTTTAACCTTACGCTGATAATAGCTCAGGCCGCCGCCGTAGTAGCCTACATTCCGGTGGGCATAATAGCCGGCAAGCTGGGCCGCAAAAAGACCATTCTCATCGGCGTCGCTCTGCTGTTTGCCGCCTTTACGGCCGGAGCCTTTATCCGCAGCAGCACCCCGGCGGTGGTAATGTACCTGCTGTTTGCGCTGGCGGGCGTGGCGTGGGCTACGATAAACGTCAACTCCTTCCCGATGGTGGTTGAGCTGGCAAGCGGCAGCACGATAGGCAAGTACACCGGATACTATTACACCGCGTCCATGGCGGCGCAGATAGTCACTCCCATACTTTCGGGCATACTGCTGGACGTGAGCATGCTGTTCCTGTTCCCGTACGCCGCGGTATTTGTTCTGCTCTCGGGCGTGACCATGCTGTTTGTCAAATTCGGCAACTCCCAGGATTTAAACGGCAAAACGACGGCGCAGCTGATAGAAGAAAACTTCTCCGGCGAAGACTAAAAGCAAACTTTTTTTCAAAACACTTTTTGGACTCGGCGCGTTTTCTATTATGTAAGGCGGTCGCTTATAAAGCATGACCTTTTGCCGCCGAAAAAAATTTTTGTGCATTTTGTTTATTTCGTATTACAAAAAAGCGCGCTTTCCCACGGAGGGGAGCGCACTTTTTGTTTTTACATCAGAATTTTTCTCAAAAGCATTTCTTTTTCTTCGCCGCTAAGCTTGTCTACTTTTTCCAAAACGCCGGCTATGGCCGTCTGCTCGCCGGGTCTTACGATTGTCTTGGCGTACGGGTTGTAAAAAGGCGTGGAGCTATTGCGCAGTTCGTCCATTATTTCATGCACCGTCTTTTTGTGGTGCAGTAAAATACTTCTGTATTTGTTTTGAAAGCGCAGCGCCTTTTTTTCGTCGCCGTTTGCCATGTTCATAAGCGTTGCCCTGACGCTTATTCCCTTGGCTTTGTTTACAAGCGCCGTTTTCATTATGTCGCGCGCCTCGCCGAAATCAAAAGTTTCAAAGGGTTTTGCTCTCGACGCCGCCGTTTCCACGCCCATCTGCCGCGCGAGAGAGGGCATAAGCCTAAAAAGCTTGGCCTGCGAATAATAGTAGTTGCGCACGCTGCCGGTGCTGCAGTTCATTTCCTTGGATAGCTGCGAAAATACCGACGCGAGACTTTGATTTTTTTCTTCCGCTTCCTTTACGCCGGCAAAAAGTTTTTTTATGTTGTTGAGTGTCCAAATATTATCCATACTTTACCTCCGTTGCCGTAAATATCGACAAAGCGACGGTTTTTTATACTCATTTGACAATTTTTTTGTCATATTTTTTTATTTTTGCATAAATCTTAGCGGCGCCTAATATTTTTTAGTATGGAATCTACCATGTTTTTAAAGTTCGCGGGAGACGCGGTTTTTATGGCGAACGGGGTTTTTCTCGAAAACAACTCCTGTATTCGCTACAAACAAAAAGAAGCGGTTTATGTCACGGTTTTTCCTCTCAATCCCGCTCTTTTGCCCTATACGGTAAAATTTACGGGCTGCTCGGCTTTTCCCGACAGCGGTCTCGTCACGGTAGTCGCGTTGTCAAAGGATAAATATCTCGCTATGTTTTCCAAAAGATACAGCTATGTGTTTTCTTCCTGCGACGTACTGCCTTCCGACTGCTCGCCAATAGGCGAATTTTTTACTTCGGTAAAAGCCGGCGACATGGAAAAGGCGCGCTCCTTCATGACGCGGGAACTTTCTTCCTCCGTACAAAACCAGGCGATAAGCGAATTTTTCGCGCCGTACAAAGCCGTCGTAAAAGACGAACACTTTCTTTCCATGCAAGAGGGCGGATTTTTGCTCATAGACGACAAAAACGTCGCCCATCCGGTTGTGATGACGATAAAAAACAACCTGATAGACGACATTGCGGAAATATAAGTTTTTGTTTTATTATTATACAAAAAGGACGGCTTTATATTGCCGCCCTTTGTTTTTAGTTTGCTTTTGCCAGCTCAAAACCGGAAGGTTGCCTGAGTAAAGACGGCATTTTTACTTCGGCGAAGTTGTCTTGCTGCGAACACTCGTTATTGCTTATTGTTATATAATTAACGTATTCGCCCGCAACGGGATAATTTAGTTCCGTCATATTTTTGTCGTAAAGTTTTAAATCGCCCAAAAATCCGCCCTGGTCTTTTGCGCCCTTCGCCGTGCTGTCTGCCGAACAGTTTGTCAAAACCAGCTTCATGCCGCTTCCTATTATACACTCCGCCTCGCCTATTATTCCGCCGGTACTGCCCTTCGTTCCGCTGTCGGTTATTTCCGCGCGGGAAAAGCAATTGTCAATTATTATGTCCATTGTCTCGTACTTCATGGACTGATTATCCAGTAACCCCGCTATTGCACCGGCGCTGGTTGACTTGCTGCCGTCATTTACGCTGTCAATGCTGCCTCCGAAATAGCACGATATCACACTGCCGCATTCGATATTTCCAACAATACCGCCGATATTGTTTTTTGCTCCGCTGTTTTCGGCGACGATACTTACATTACTCTCGCTATTCTCTATAACGCCGCCGTTTGACATATATCCGGTAATTCCGCCCGCTCTAATATATCCGCTGCTGTTTTTGAGCGTTAGCGTTCCGGTAGTTATACACTCCTTTATTTCCGCGTTATTCTTTCCGGCGACAACGCCTGTTCTAAGGCGCGCCCCCTGCGTTTGCGGAAGTGCCGTTATGTAAGCATTTACGCGGATTTTTTGCATCGTTCCCTTATTTAAGCCCGTTATTCCTATGTGTATATCAATATTTTCGGCGGAAGGATTTTGGCTTTTTATCTGTTCATATCCGGCTTTTTTTATGTCGTCCGCTGTAACAGTAACCATAAAGTTTTCAAAAGCGACGTTTTTTATCGTGCCTTCGTTTTTGGAAAACATCGCCACCATATATTCTATGGCTGTGCCGTCCGCTTCCAAAGCGGAAGACTCTATTTCCATATTATATATCGTGTGTCCGTCGCCGTCTAAAACTCCCTTGAATACGCCCGCGGTGTTCCACTTCTTAGTTAGCGTTATGTCTGCGCCCAGCTTATAATTTCCGTCTTTTTCGCCGGCTGCCATTTCTATAAGCTGCTGTTCGGTGTATATCGTCGTCTGCTGGCTGTCGGAGGGCTCTATTGCACGGCTTTCCTTATATCCGCACGCCGAGCAAACCCTCTCTTCTTTTCCCTCTTTGCCGGTCTCGGGAGCAATAACCGTCTGCCATTCCCCGAATTCGTGCGGCAATTTTGCTATCGTCCTTTCCTGTTTTTCGCCGCAGGAGCAGTATGCCGTCTCCTTTCCCTCCTTTTCACAGGTAGCTTCTTCCGTCACCTGCCAGTCGGAAAAAACGTGCTCGTGCTTTTTTTCATTGCATCCGACGGCAAAAAATACTGCCGCTCCCAGTAATAAGCACATCATCACTTTCGCTATCTTTTTCATTTTTATTCTCTCCGAAAAAGCTTTTATATATATATTTTATAATCATTATTCAAAGTTGTCAAGAAAAAACACATTTTTTACTTCACAATAAACTTATCAACATTGTGGAAAACCCGTGTGGATAAGTTTATATCTCTTTTTTTTGTATTTTTCTAAATTTTTTTTCCACATTTTTATACAGCTCTTATACCTGTTTTTTACTTTGCTTTTACACCTTTTGCTGTTGAAAAAATTCTTTTTTTTTCCTATTTCACTATAAAAACCCTCAATTAAAGATGATTTTTTTAAATTATAAAAGTTATTAACATTTACACAGCACCTATATACTTATACTACTATCTTTAAAAAAATAAATAATATATATCATTCCGTAAAAAAAAAGAAAAAATTTACTATAATAAAACTTGACAAAATAGGTAGGTTGATGTATAATGCGTATGCCTGAATCGAAAGGTTAGTCCTGACGGAGAAGGAAACAAATGAAATTTTGTGTTCTCCGTCAAATATTTAAAGGCGGAGGTTTTTTTATGGAAAAAAGAATAGCTGTACTAAGTATCATTGTGGAAGAAAACGCGCAGACAGATAAGATAAACGAGGTGCTGCACAAATTTAAGGGTTACATAAAGGGCAGACTGGGTTTGCCGGAAATAAACGAAGGCATATCGGTTATATGTATCGTACTTGACGCGCCCAACGACATAATAAACAACATGACGGGCAAAATAGGTATGATAGAAGGCGTCAAGGCAAAAAGTCTTGTTAGATAAATAATTTGTTTATAAAGGAGAAAAAAATATGAAAAACGCAGTGAAAAGAATTTTACTTTTAGCGCTTGCCGTCGTTATGGCGGTGGGAATGGGCGTTCTGACCGCGTGCAACAATAATACAAACGACGGCAAAGAAAGCCTTACGTCGCTTACGATAGTAGCTCCCGACGGGGCGCCGGCTTTGTCGATAGCAAAGCTCATCAACGACAACCGCAATTTTGCCGAAACCACTACTTATAAAGTGGTAAACGCGGCGAATATAAAAAATTATGTCGTAGGAAACGGCGAAAAGGCGGATATTGCGCTTATTCCCGTAAATCTTGCGTCGCTTCTTATCGGGGACGGCAGCGAATACAAGGGCGTTGCCACCGTTACACACGGCAATCTTTATATGCTTTCGCTTGACGAGACGGCGATAAACAAAGATAATATTGCTTCCTTAAAGGGAAAAACCGTGGCGGTAGTAAATATTGCAAACGTTCCGGGGCTGACGTTTAAGGCGGTACTTAAAGACAGCGGCATAGAGTTTACCGAGGACGAAAGTCAAAAGACAGACGAAAACGTCTATCTTATAGGAATAAACGGATCGGATATAGCGACGACGCTCAACCAGAGCAAGGCCGACTACGTCATTGCTCCCGAGCCCGCCGTGTCCACTATTACCGGCAAGGTGCCCGCCATCAAAAAAGTAGCGGCGCTCCACGACATTTACGGCAGTTATCCTCAGGCGGTTATGGTGGTGAGAAACCGGCTGCTTGAAGAAAACAAAGACGTTGTAAAACAGGTTTTTTCGGCTATGCAGGAAAACGAAAGCTGGATAAAAGAAAATCCCGCTCTTGCCGCCCAGGCGGTTGCGTCGCGTCTTGACGAAGGCGAAACGCCCTCCTTTACCGCGGACAACACTACCGAAAGCAGCGTTGAAGGATGCAGCATAAAAATGGTGACGTTTACCGACAGCGAAATCGAAATAGTCAAAAATTATATTGACGACATAATTTCTTTCGGCACGACGTCCGCCGTGGCAAAACAATTTGACGACGCGTTTTTCGTCGATATAAATGAGTAGTAAAGCGGCGAAAATTGTAATAAACTTAATATACCCGATGGCCACTATTGCGGTTTTGCTTGTTATTTGGTACTTTTTTTATCTTTCCGCCGGCAGCGAATTTATCTTTCCTTCGCCGCAAAGCGTGATAAAAAAAATATTCAGTTACTTGGCCGTCGGGTATTTTTGGCAATCGCTTTTTTCCACTTTATCGAGGGTAATCGCGACTTTTTTGATAGCCCTTCTGCTGGCAGCGGCGCTGGGAACGGCGGGATATTTTGCCGCTCCCGTAAAAAAAATAATAGCGCCTTATATAAAGATAATGGTTTCGGCGCCGACGGTTGCCGTAATGCTCATTCTAAATATGATGCTGGTAAAAAGTACCGTCTCTCCCGTAATAGTAGCGCTTACCATAGTTTTTCCCATGACCTATTCGGCGATAAACGCCGCCTTTGCGAAAATAGACGTAAAGCTTATCGAAATGGCGAAAATTTATAAAGTGCCGTTAAAAAAACGCATATTTTCGCTTATATTGCCGTCGGTACTGCCGTATGTAGCCGAACAGGCGTCCACCACCTTGTCCTTTACTCTCAAAATAATAGTCTCGTCGGAAATAATAGCGTTTACGTATAAAAGTCTGGGAGGAATACTAAACCAGGCCAACACCTATCTCGATATGGCGGGCGTGCTGGCGATAACCATAATATCGGTAGTCATCGCGATTGCGTTCGAGTACATAATAAAGCTGGCGGTGTTTTTGTTTAAGAGGAGAAAACGCCTGTGATAAAACTGGAAAACATAAATAAAGAATACGGCGAAAAGATAGTTTTTGAAAATCTCAGTTTAAGCATAGAAGAAAACGCAGTCACCGCGGTGCTGGGCGAAAGCGGAGTGGGAAAAACCACACTTCTAAATATTTTGTCCGGCGCGGCGTCATATACGGGAAAAACGCAAAACGACAGCCGTAAGGTGTCTTTCGTCTTTCAGGAGGACAGGCTTATCCCCTTTATGACGGTAAACGAAAATCTTGAATTTGTGCTGGGAAAAGGCGATTATACCGAAAAACTAAGGCAAGTGGGTATCGAAGAATACAAAGACAGTTATCCTTCGAGTCTTTCGGGCGGAACGGCAAGAAGAGTGGCGCTTTTGCGGGCGTTTTTGTATGACGGCGATCTTATGCTGATGGACGAGCCCTTTTCGGCGCTGGACCTAAGCACCAAATACAAGGTTATGCAGCTGTTTTTGAAGTTGTGGGAGCAAAAACGAATTACCGCGGTCATTGTGACGCACGACATAGAAGAAGCCGTATTTTTGGCGAAAAGAATTGTTGTTTTGGGAGAAAAAGGCGTTATTAAGGGAGATTTTATAAACCGCGGCGACATAACGCGAAAAGAAATAACGCAATTATTTATTTAACCTATTATTAAACAGATAAAGCATTGCCGTTGACACATATATAAAATTATGTTAAAATTATGCGGTAATGCTTTTTTAGTAAATCGACAAAGGAACAGTAACAAGATGGAAGAAATCAAAAACCAAGACAAAAACGACAGTAATTTAAGTAAAGAAACATATCAGCCCGAAACGGAAAGCGGCAAAAAAGAACAGGGAAAAATAAAAAAATATTTTTCTTCCCTTCCCAAAAGGTATTTTATCACCGCGTTTTCCGGCATGGCGCAGGGACTTTTTGTGACGCTTATTGCCGGCACTATACTCGCCCAGATTGCCGGCTGGATAGGAGACAATTACGTCGGCAACGCTCTTGGAAACATCGCGGCGATTGCAAAGACGCTCATGGGAGCGGGCATAGGCGTGGGAATAGCGCACGCTCTTCAAAAAAACAAGCTGCTGGTTTTTTCCGCCGCCGTCGCGGGTTTTGCGGGCGCGTTTGCCGATAAGCTTTTGCCTTCTTCAACGGCGT
>USEG01000015.1 GCA_900553555.1 uncultured Clostridia bacterium | reverse complement strand
AACATGGCATTCGTCACGTCGGCTATGTGTCAAAAACTACCGCCAATATCCTTAGAGAGGTGGGGTGCGACGAGCACATTATCGAACTCGGTGCGATTGCCGGCTGGATTCACGATATAGGAAACGCCGTAAATCGTTTGAACCACGGTCTTACGGGCGCAGTTATGTCCATGGCTTGTCTGGAAAAGATGGGGATGGATATGCAGGATATTTCGATGATCATCGCGGCTATCGGCAACCACGAGGAGCAAAGCGGTATTCCCGTCAACGAGATAAGCGCCGCGCTCATACTGGCGGATAAAAGCGACACGCACCGTTCGCGCGTAAGAAGGAAGAATTTTAACTTAAACGATATACACGACAGAGTAAACATGTCTATCAAAAAAAATTATCTCGCCGTTGACAACGAAAGTAAGACTATACGTCTCGTGATAATAATGAATGCCGAAATGTCATCGATTATGGACTACTTCGAAATATATCTGTCGCGCATGATTTTGTGTGAAAAGGCGGCAAAATTTTTGGGATATAAATTCGAGCTGCTTATAAACGGTGCGGTAATAAACAATCAAGACGCGCGGATAGGTGCAGTGCCCGGCGGAGAGGGTAAATATGTAAGTGAAGAATAGCCGATTTTTGAACAGTTATATTGCTTTTTTACAAAATAATAGTACTATGCGTGACATAGTACTATTATTTTTTGCATAAAGATGCCGTAAAGATAATATCATTAAATATGATAAAGTGCTTAAAAATTTCCGCGTATTTACTGGGCGCAATAATCGGTGCGGGGTTTGCCAGCGGAAAAGAAATCGTCTCTTTTTTAGGCAAAGACGGATTGGGAATAGGCAATGCCGTAGTTTGCGCTATTTTCGTTTTTGTTTTATGCGGGAGCTTTTTGCTGGCCGCGCATTTTGCGGGAGGCGGCGGTTTTTCTGCCGTCAACAAGACGCTATTTCCGCGTATGCACTGTTTTTTTGATATATGCGTTGCGTTTAACGCGCTGATAGTGCTGTCGGCAATGACGGCGGTTGTGACGGAAATAGGCAATAATTTTTATCCGCTCAAACAAATATATTCGGCTGTATTTTTATTGTTTGTGGTTTTTATCGTCTATAAGGGACAAACATGGGTGTTGAACGGCAGTTATATAATGATGTTTTTTATAGTGGCCGTTATAATAGCCGTATCGACGGAAAATTTTTCTTCGGGCGAGAGTATTTTAGAACAGAGATTCAGCGTTAAAAATTGTTTTTCCTACATCTCTATGAATATGTTTTTGTCCGCCGGCGCAATGCTTTCTCACAACAAACTTTCGAAACGCCAGCGCGTTGCCGTTGCCGGAATTGTCGCCGTATGCGTAGGGGCGCTGATATTTACGTTGGCATTTGCAATACGCTGTGCCGGCTGCGAAGGCGAAAACATACCGATATTTGCTTTGTCGTCACGATTGGGCAAAATCGCCTATTATTTATCTGTCGTACTGCTGATTCTAAGCGCGATAACTACGTCGACGGCCGCCGTAAGCGAAGTATCGCGTTTTTTGTCGCCTGTAACGGGCAAAAAAACTGCTTTATCTGTTGCGGTTATCGCCGGTTTTACTCTTAGTTTGTTCGGTTTTGAAAAAGTGGTGGAACAGTTTTATCCCGTCATAGGTATTTTGGGCGGCGTTTATTTTATTTTTGTGTTCAAATACTTAGCCGTGGCGCTTTTTAATAAGTTTTTCCACAAGCGCAATGGCAAAGTACATGACGGCGGCAAGTAGGCACAATATCACCGTGGACATCATTACGAGGTCCAGCTGGAAAATCTGTCCGCCGAAAATTATCAGATATCCCAATCCGGCGCCGGACACGAGATATTCTCCCATAATTGTGCCCACCCATGCAAGCCCGACATTGACTTTTAATACGGAAATAATATTTGTAAGAGAGCCGGGCAGAATGAGCTTATACAGTATTTGGAATTTGTTGGCGCCCATGGATTTCAGCAGAAGAATTTTATTCTTGTCACACGCTAAAAAGCCGTTAAGAAAACCGATAATTGCGACGATTATGCATATTAAAAAGGTCATGACGATTATCGGCTTAGTGCCAATTCCTACCCAGATGATGATAAGGGGTCCAAGGGCGATTTTCGGCAGACTGTTGAGAACGACGATATATGGTTCGAGCACTTTTCGCAAGGTATCCGAGCACCATAATATTATTGCGGCAACAAGTCCCGCCGTCGCCGATATCAAAAACCCGTATATACATTCGAGCAGAGTGATCTTGATATGCATCCAAAGATTTTCTGTATTCATGAGCTGTTTGATTATTCTGGAAGGACTGCTCACGAAAAAAGAGTCCAGAATACGAAAATAGGTCAATGTTTCCCATAGAAGGAGAAATACTACAAGTATGGATATTTGCAGCGTCAGAATCTTAATTTTGTTAAGCCTTTTTTTGCGTAAAAACTTTTCGCGTTCGGAATAAACTTTTTTCATGACGAAACCTCCTTCCAAATTTTTTCAAACAAAGCGGGGTATAGAGGTGAATCTCTTTTTTCCCGCGGTTTTTTTGTACCCAGTCTTACGGGTATATCCGCTTTAATTTTTCCCGGGCGGGGACTTAAAACTATTATTCGGTCGGACAGGGCTATGGCTTCCGAAATATCGTGAGTTACGAGCAGTACGGTTTTGTGTTCGTTTGCTATTATTGACGATATATCGTCGTGCACGTGCAGGCGCGTCTGAAAGTCAAGCGCGGAGAACGGTTCATCCAGCAGCAGTATTTTTGGGCGGAAGGCAAGCGTTCTTATAAGGGCAACGCGTTGTCGCATACCGCCCGACAGCTGGGAGGGAAAGTGCTTTTTAAATTCTTTAAGACCGTATTTATCCAAAAGCGACTGAGCATATGCTATTGTTTCGGGATTTTTTTTCTTTTGTATTTCCAGACCAAGATTGACGTTGTCGCTGATATTGCGCCATTCGAAAAGCTGATCGCGCTGCAGCATATATCCGACTTCGCCATGCGGCCGTGTGATTTCTTTGCCGCCTATCGTTATTTTTCCGCCTGTGGGCTTAATAAGACCGGCAATCAAAGAGAGGATAGTGGTTTTTCCGCACCCCGATGGCCCAACAATTGCTATAAATTCGCCTTCGTTAACGGAAAAACTAATATTTTCCAAGGCGGCGGTTTCACTGTCCTCGCTTTGATATATCAGTCCTATATTCTCAATTTTTAGTAATTCCATGAGCTTTCTCCGTTGTTTTTACATGTTTATAGTACTATGCGTGACATAAAAGCTATGCTGTTCTCCCCAATTCTTGCATTACTTTCTGCGCGTATGAATTGTCTACGATATCCTCAAACGCAACGTCTTTACTTAAAAAGCCGGCGTTTTTCATTATTGTTTTCAATGTTTCAAATGCTTCTTTTTTCATAACGGGAGATTCCGCCCATGCGTCTATGTTGCGATAACTTATTACGGAGGCTTCTATCATGTCAAGTTCTATGCCCATAAAGTGCGGCTTAAGTGACTGGGCAACATCTTTGGCGTCGCTGTTGCAAATAAAATCGTATCCTTTTATAATAGCGCGGATAAACGCTTCGATATAGTCCCGATTTTCTTCTACATAGCTTTTTGCCGCCGAAAAAGCGGTGTAAGGCACTTCGCCGCTGGCTTCGCCCACGGATGCAACGATGTAACCTTTGCCCAGCGACTGGTACTCTGAAGCGGTGGGTTCAAACATAGTTGTGTAGTCTACGCTGGGGTCTGCCTCAAAGACGCTCGCCATCATTCCGAAAGCAACGTCGGTATTAAAATTGAGGTCCGTTGTCTTTAGTCCCGCTTTGTTTACGACATATTCCATTGTCATTGCCGGAACACCGCCCGCTCTTCCCGCAAGAACATGTTTTCCGCGCAATTTATCCCATGTAAAATTGTCGTCCGGCTCTTTTGCTACAAGAAACGATCCGTCGCGTTTTGTCAGCTGAGCAAAAATTATCGGGTAATCTTTTTGTCCGTTAATCTGACAATAAACGGTAGTTTCCGGACCCATAAGGCCGATTTCCGCGTCTCCGGATATGACGGTGGTCATGACGAGATCGGAGCCCTGTACCGTAGTTACTTCGACATCCAGACCTTCTTCTGCGAAATATCCGTTGTTTACGGCTACATAAAGCGGAGCGTAAAAAATACTTCGGGCGGTTTCGCAGACGCGTATTTTATTGCTGCGGGTTTTGTTAAAGCAGCCCGTAAGACTTATTACCGCCGTAAAAGCGGTGAACAGTGCCAAAAAAATAAACAGTGCGTTTTTTACTTTTTTCATGTTTACTCTCCTTAAAGTGTTTGTTATACACCATATTATGCCGATAAATTTTTTATTGTGAGTTTTTGGCAATGTATTATTGCTTGCAAATAAGCCGCCGTTATGCTATAATTTATTCAATATAAGAAGGAGTTGACAAATGAACAAGACTTACGAACCGAAAAGTTTTGAAAAACGCATTTATGCGAAATGGCTGGATAAAAAATATTTTTCCGCCCGCCCCGACAAGGACAAAAAACCTTTTACCATAGTTATGCCGCCGCCCAATATCACCGGACAGTTGCATATGGGACATGCTCTTGACGGAACGGTGCAGGATATTCTCATAAGATACAAACGCATGAAAGGGTTTGAGGCGCTTTGGCTGCCCGGCACCGATCACGCCTCCATAGCTACGGAAGTGAAAATAGTGGAGAGTATGCGCAAAGAAGGTCTTACGAAAGAAATGATAGGCCGCGATAAATTTATGCAACGCGCATACGCATGGAAAGACAAGTACGGCGGCCGTATAATCGAGCAGATTAAAGAAATGGGATATTCCTGCGACTGGGACAGATTGGCCTTTACAATGGACGAACGCTGCTCGAGGGCGGTAAAGGAGGTCTTTGTAAGGCTGTACGAAGAGGGACTTATTTACCGCGGCGACCGCATAATCAATTGGTGCCCCTGTTGCCACACGGCGATTTCCGACGCCGAAGTCGAGTACGAAACGGAAAAAGGACATCTTTGGCATATAAAATATCCCGTCGAAAACAGCGACGAATTTATAGTAGTGGCGACAACGCGTCCCGAGACAATGCTGGGAGATACCGCGGTCGCAGTCAATCCGAGCGATAAGCGGTACACAAAACTGGTGGGAAAAACGCTCATTCTTCCTCTTACGGGTCGCAAAATACCCGTTATTGCCGACAGATATGTCGAAAAATCTTTCGGTACCGGCGCCGTTAAGATAACGCCCGCCCACGACCCCAACGATTTTGAAGTGGGGCTCAGACACAATCTTCCGGTAATTAAAATAATGAACGACGACGCCACAATGAATGAAAACGCCGGCCTCTACAACGGAATGACGGAAATCGAAGCCAGAAATGCCGTAGTATCCGATCTCGAAAAAGCCGGCTTGCTGGTCAAAACCGAGGATTATGAACACAACGTGGGACATTGTTACAGGTGTCACAAAACAATAGAACCCATGGTGTCCAAGCAGTGGTTCGTCAAGATGAAGGACCTGGCGATTCCGGCAATAGAGGCTGTAAAACAAAAACAAATTAAATTTCTTCCCAAGCGGTTTGAAAAGACGTATTTACATTGGATGGAAAATATCCGCGATTGGTGCATAAGCCGTCAATTGTGGTGGGGACACCGTATTCCCGTATATTACTGCGATGAATGCGGCGAGATGACAGTCAGCCGCGAAACGATAGTAAAGTGTCCCAAGTGCGGCGCGCCCGTTAGGCAGGACGAAGACGTGTTGGATACATGGTTCAGCTCGGCATTATGGCCGTTTTCGACTTTGGGTTGGCCTGAAAAGACGCCGGACCTGCAGTATTTTTATCCCACGACAGTACTTGTAACGGCGTACGATATAATTACGTTCTGGGTGTCGAGAATGATATTCAGCGGACTTAAACAGATGGGTGAAAAACCTTTCAGCGACGTTCTCATACACGGTATCGTAAGGGACGACCGGGGCAGAAAAATGTCCAAGTCGCTCGGCAACGGCGTTGATCCGCTGGAAGTAATAGACGAATTCGGAGCCGACAGTCTCAGATATTCTTTGGTAAACGGCATAGCTCCCGGCGGAGATATACGATACTCGCGCGAAAAAGTGGAGAGCTATCGTAATTTTATGAACAAAATCTGGAACGCTTCGCGATTTGTTCTCATGAATTGCGAAAACGCCGAAATTAAGGATATAAGTCTCGTTAAATTGACGCTTGCCGATAAGTGGATATTAAACGAACTTAATATCACCGTCAACAAAGTCACGAAAAATCTTGATAAATACGAAGTGGGTCTTGCCGCAAATACACTGTATGATTTTATTTGGAGCCAGTTCTGCGATATTTATATAGAGATGAGCAAGACAACGCTCTACAGCGAAGATTTGCGCAAGCGTTCGGATGCTATAAGCGTACTATTGTATGTCCTGACCACGATTTTAAAGCTCGTGCATCCGTTTATTCCGTTTATCACCGAAGAGATTTATGACAATCTGCCCGTTAAAGATGCCGAGGACATAATGATCTCTCCCTATCCCGAATATACTCGCAAACACTGTTTTTCAAAGGCGGCGGCGGAAGTGGACTCGGTAATGAAAGCCGTCCGCGCAATACGTTCGCTTAGAAAAGAAATGAACGTCAGCCAAAGCAAAAAAACGGCCATTTATATCGTACCTGTTCAGGGAAAGGAAAGGCTGATGCGCGATTCGGCCGCATATATCGAAAAATTGGCGGGCGGCAACGAGATAATATTTGAAAAACCGCAGATAAAAACCGTAAGCGTAGTCGCCGATATTGCCGAATTCTATATTCCGCTGGGCGAATTGATAGACGTAAACAAAGAGCTGGAGCGCCTTGCAAAGGAGCTGGAAAATACCGAAAACGAAATTGAACGCGCAAACGGCAAACTTTCCAATAAGGGTTTTGTCGAAAAAGCGCCGGCTCATCTTATTGACGCGGAGAAGGCAAAATTGATAAAATTCGGAGAGCTGAAAAACCGTATTGTCGAAAAGATTGAGGAGCTTAAAGCCAATTTGTAATATCCTGTAATATGATATGAAAAAAAGTACTATGCCACGCATAGTACTTTTTTTTGCGAAAAACTTACATTTTATTGCACTTGCGGATTGTTTTTTTGTTCCTTATATTCCTTCAAGGCTTGAGCAAGCTGGTCGGGACAACTGGTGCCGTTTCTGCACTGAATCCCGCTCAGCAAAGAAATTATTTCATCGACCGGTCTGCCGGCCACAAGGCGCGCAATACCCTGCGTGTTTCCGCTGCAGCCGTTGACGAACTTTACCGATTTAATGACGTCGTTTTCATCAACCGTAAAGATAATTTCTCTCGAACAAGTGCCTTTGGTTCTGTAAATATTCATTGTTTGCCTCCTAATCAATTAATTCCTCATGTAAAAAATAATAAATCTGTGCGGCCTTTTCTTCCCACTTATTGTAAACTTGCTTGGCGGTATCGCGATTTGTAACGTTTAGTTTAAGTTCAAGCGTCGTCTGAACGGGATCTACTATCTTCATGTGGACGGTGTACGTTCCGTCGGGGTTTTTGTAATAATTGCGATAATATTCCTGTTTGCGGCGATAGGCCATTCTGTTTTGTTTGACGTATTCGGTTATTTCCGAGCGCAAGGTGGACGGAATTTTCGTATAAAAGTGGTCCAGGCACTGTCTTCCGTCCGGCGTAATGTTGTAGTAGGCGTCGGAAATGATGCCTTTTTCCACAATTTTTTCCTTTGAAGAGCGGTATATAAGTCCCGAATCCAGCAGTTCGTTGACAGCGACCATACAATCCATGTATGTCAGCCAAAGATTGCGGCTCGAGCACATTTCGATAATGGTTCTGCCCGTCAATGGTACGTCCATCGCCTCAAAAACGTACAGCAAAATAAGCTTATTTAGTGTAGAATCGTCCGTTATTTTCACAATGCGACCTCCGTGAATATTATTATAACATATTTTTTTAAAATGTGAAGACCCTTTTTAAAAATTTTCTTTTAATAATTATTTTTGCAAGTTTACGCATTTATTTGACAACGAAATGAAAAATGTTTTACAATATAAACATGTCTAAGGAAAAAGTTTTGGAAATACTGGAGAAAAACCGGGGTAAAGTGGTGTCCGGGGAGGAAATTGCCCGCGCATTGGGAGTTACCCGTGCGTCCGTGTGCAAGGATATAGCGAAACTGCGCCGGGATGGCAACGAAATTTTTTCCAAAAGCAATTCCGGTTATATTTTAAGCCGGTCGTCGCCTGCTTTATCCGCCGTTGGAATAACTTGCAGAATGAAAACCGTTCGCCCCGTCGTCTATTTTTCATCGGTGGATTCCACAAACAAGCGCGCAAAAATAATGGCGGCAGAGGGCGCGTCGGACGGGACCGTAATAGTTGCCGACAGTCAGACCGAGGGGCACGGACGAAGAGGACGGAGCTTTTATTCGCCTGCCGGCAGCGGACTATATTTTTCGATAATCCTGCGCCCGGAATTCAGTTATGTTTTGTGCCAGCGCATAGTGCCCCTGGCGGCGGTCGCCGTACGACGGGCGATAAAATCCGTCTGCGGCATAAACACGCGGATAAAATGGGTCAACGATATATATTTTAGCGACAAAAAAATAGCCGGAATATGCACCGAATCAATAGGCCAGTTCGGCGCCGACAGACCCGACGCGGTAGTGCTGGGCATCGGCATAAACGTCTCCACGCAAAATTTTCCCGCCGAGATAGCGGAGACTGCGGGAAGCCTGGGCGTATTTGTCGACGGGAACGCCCTGGCGGCAGCCTGCGTCGACAATGTGTTCGATATGCTGCCCGGCATTGCCGACGCAACGTTTATGGACGAATATCGCGCCGAATGTATGACGATAGGGAAGCAAGTAGACGTATTTTCCGGAGATAAATATCTCTATTCCGCGAAAGCGCTGGAAATCGACGACGACGGGCTTCTGATAGTGCAAAAAGAAAGCGGCGAGACTGTGTCGCTCATTACACAGGAAGTGAGCATAAAAAACCGCAAATAACATCGGCGTAAAATTCAGCCGAACGGGAGGACAATATGATTTACAAAAACATCGAAATTTTTAACGTTGCCGAAATTTACGACTGCCCCGGCGGCGGCATAAGCTGGATGCGCGTACCGAAAAACGTTTACGAAACATTGGAACGCGGCGATCAGGCACGCAATATGGCAAAAAATTCCACGGGCGTAGAACTGCGTTTTGTCATAAAAAGCGGCGACGGCGTCGTTATACGGATGGCAAAACTGGAGCCGAGCAACACGACAAACGTGTTTCATGTTTATCGCGGCGGTATTCAGGGCACATGGGAAGACTGTGAAGTGGATAAATATGTGTTTGACGAGCCCAAAGACTATTTTATCAAAAAGTCCGATAATATCGAAACGCTTAAAAAAATGGCGGCGGCTTATTCGGATCCGTGGGACCCTGACGTCGTTCGCGTCATATTCGACAGAGGCGCTTACAGAATTTTAGACGTCGTAGGCGATGTGGAGCCGCCAAAAGGCAATCAGCTGCCCGCAAACAGTATTCTGTTTTACGGATCGTCCATTACGCACGGCTCGAACTCCATCGATATGTCGCATTCTTGGGCGTCGATAGTAGGGCGGAATTTAAGGTGCGACGTTATAAACAAGGGGTTTGCCGGCTCGTGCGCCATGGAACCCGAGATGATCGACTACATATCCAAACTCGGCAAGGACAATAAATGGGACGTCTGCGTCATGGAATTGGGCATAAACGTGCTGTGGTGGGAGGAAGAAAAGGTTTATTCCCGCGCAGAAAACGCAGTAAAGACGATGGCTCTTTCCAACCCGGAAAAGAAAATTTTCGTAATATCCCCCTTCTATTGCTACGATGATTTCAAGGGCGGCAAAGACGCGGAAAAATGGCGTACCGCTCTTAAAAAAATTACCGACAGTCTGCGCCTTCCCAATGTAACGTATATAAACGGATCGGATTTGCTTTCGGGGCCGGCGGGACTTTCCGCCGACGAAGTGCATCCAAACATATACGGCGTGCAGAGCATAGCCAATGGGCTTACGGCGATAATAAAAAAAGATATACAAAAATAGTTAATATAAGTAGAAGTTTAATATTATGGTTGTTTTTACACCCGTAAACGAAGAAAATCAACGCGAATTGACTGCCGTAAGACGCAAAACGTTCCTCTTAGCGATTATTATAGGCGCGGTGGGAATGTTGGCATATGTGGTTTTGCGAACGTTTATCGAAAGCCCTGTGCTGGACGTAATGCTTATTTTTGCCGTACCGTTCGGCGTGGGACTGGTTTTATATCTTGTCTTAAATGCGAATATTAAACAACTGGCGCAAAAGAACTATGTCAACCGTTTCGAATTTAACGACGAGACGCTTGATATCGCGACCATGCAGCACGACGAAGTAATTGCCACTTACAAGCTGCACTATAACGAAATAGTCAAAGTTAAGGAAACCGAAAAATATTATTTTGTTTACATTGCCAAATTTTCCGCCTATATAATATCCAAAGAAAATCTTACCGAAGACGAAAAGAATAAAATAAACAAATTGTTAAAAATTTCCAATCAGCATAAACCAGAATAAGGAGAGAAAGCATATGTCTAATATTTGGCACGACATTTCCGAAAAACGCATTACGCCCGAAGACTTCATCTGCGTGATAGAAATCAGCAAGGGCAGCAAGAAGAAGTACGAGCTCGATAAAGAAACCGGTTATATCATTCTCGACAGAATTTTATACACTTCAACGCACTATCCGGCAAACTACGGATTTATTCCGCGCACGCTGGGCGACGACGGCGACCCGCTGGACATTTTGCTGCTGTGTTCGGAAGCTCTCGAACCGCTGATTTTGTGCAGGGCTTATCCGATAGGCTACATTTCGA
>USEG01000014.1 GCA_900553555.1 uncultured Clostridia bacterium | reverse complement strand
GAAAAGCCCAATGTGATTAGTGTTGGTGAGATAAGGGAGCAGATTGTTAATACAGTAGAAATTATGCCATATAAGGGGCCTTATAAAATCTATATCGTAGATGAGGCGGAAAAGATGAATACGCAGGCACAGAATGCCTTGTTAAAAACGCTGGAAGAAGCTCCGCCTTCGGTCGTCATCGTGCTCGAAGTGCAGTCTCTTGCGGCCATGCTGCCCACCGTTATGTCGCGATGCAGCCGCATTGACGTTCCCCCGATGCCGCTCGAAGTGCTGACAGCAGCGCTACAACGCAACTATTCGTCCCGCGACGTCTATTCCGCGGCGGCGTTGTCGGGCGGATATGTCGGCAAGGCGGAAAAAATTCTGAGCGACGAAAAATTTACCGGAGATTTTTCCCTGGCGCTTGACACGCTTCTCAACATGCGGACGGCAAAGGACATTCTCACGTTTTCGCGGCGCTGGACGGACCGCAAGGAGACGCTTCCCGACGTTTTGGACTGTCTGTCGGTCATTTTGTCCGACTGTCTGTCGGCGTCGGAAGGAGCGGTCGCAAGAATCCGGCTAAAGGACAACATCAAAGACATAAAGACGCTGGCAAACAGCTTCGGCAGCGTCGCCGCAGTAAAGATAATGCCCTTTATTGCCGCGGCGAAAAGGGACTTGTCGCAAAACTGTAATGCGCAGGCCGTAGTCGACGGTTTGCTGTTCAAAATATTGGAGGTAAAGACAAAATGCCTAAAATCGTAGGAGTAAAATTCAAGAAATCTCCCAAAATATATTACTTTGACGCGGGCAACCGCGAATACAAAGAAAATTGCTTTGTCATTGTCGAAACGGCGCGCGGCGTCGAGTTCGGCGAAGTAAAAATCATGCCCACCGAAGTGCGTGACGAAGATATTGTGGCGCCGCTTAAACCCATTATTCGTATCGCCACAGAGAAGGATATTGCCCAGGACAAGCGCAACAGCGAAAAGCGCAACGAAGTTTACCCGCTGATCGAAAAGAAAATCGCCGACAGCAAGCTCAAAATGCGTCTTAGCGATGTGGAATATACGTTTGACGGCAATAAACTCATCATATATTTTACCGCCGACAGCAGGATAGACTTCCGCGAGCTCGTAAAAGATCTGGCGGCGTCTTTCCGTACCAGGATAGAATTGCGCCAGATAGGTCCGCGCGACGAATGCAAGATGATAGGCGGCCTTGCGCCGTGCGGCAGAGCGTGCTGTTGCAGCGACCATATTTCCGAATTTGCTCATGTTACCATTAAGATGGCAAAAAATCAGAATTTGTCGCTTAATTCGGCGAAGATAAGCGGTCTGTGCGGACGGCTTATGTGCTGTCTCGCGTACGAAAACGATTATTACGCCGAAATAAACAAACATATGCCCAAAGTAGGCAGCACCATCAAGACGAAAAAGGACGGCGCGGGCGTGGTCGAGGCGGTAAATCAGTTGAGCGATACGGTCACATTCCGAAAAGAGAAGAAGGACGACGTCGAACACGTCGTTATCCCGGCGGCCGAAATCACCGCCGTTTATCACAAGGGAGCCGAGATTCCCGACGACGATGTGGACGACGAAGAGCTTAAAAAATTACAGGACTGAAACTCCCGGCAAAAAAGTTGAGAAAATTTGCATAAATATATAGACAAATTCTTTTTTTAGTGTTATAATTTATGACGATAAATCTGTTTAAGGAGAGTAATAACTATGGCACATGTAATAAGTGACGAGTGTCTTTCCTGCGGTTCCTGCGCCGGCGAATGCCCGGTGGGAGCTATCAGCGAAGGCGACGGAAAGTATGTTGTAGACGCCGATTTGTGCATCGACTGCGGAAGCTGTGACAGCGTTTGCCCGGTCGGAGCCATCAAACAGGCGGAATAACTTGCGACTGAAAAGGCGGACAAGGGCAACCTTCCCGCTTTTTTACTGTCAAATAGCAGTAAATTGCCGGACAATAGTGTCCGATACGGAGGAATAAATGAAAAAATACGACAATGTGGTCATTTTCGACCATCCGCTGATAAAGCATAAGATAGCCATTCTGCGCGACGAGAAAACGGGAATGAAACAGTTCCGCGAGCTGGTCGAGGAAATAACGACCCTTATGACTTACGAAAGTCTTAAAGATCTAAAAACCGAGACGGTGACGGTAAAAACTCCGCTGGAAGAAACGCAGCAGCAAATGGTGCCCGACAACAGCATTGCCATAGTGCCTATTCTGCGCGCCGGACTGGGAATGGTAAACGGCATTCATGTGTTGTTCCCGACGGCAAAGGTGGGGCATATAGGAATGTACCGCGACGAAGAGACGCTGGAACCGCACGAATATTATTGTAAGCTGCCCGACGGAATCGAAAACAAGCTGGTACTTTTGGTGGACCCCATGCTGGCGACGGGCGGATCGGCCTGCGACGCCATTGCCGCGCTTAAAGCGAGAGGGTGCAAAAACATCAAACTCATGTCCATTATCGGCGCCCCCGAAGGCGTTTCGCGAGTGGCCGAAACCTATCCCGACGTAAATATTTACGTGTCCACGCTGGACCGCTGCCTCAACGAAAACGGGTACATTCTCCCCGGCTTGGGAGACGCGGGCGACAGACTGTTCGGCACGAAATAAAACACACAAAACGCGTATTTACCGTCCAATATTAGACGGGTGCGCGTTTTTTGTTTTATCTGCCGTCCGCCGCGGTAAAGACGGAATAAAAACGCGGCCGGTACATACAATAAGACATATACGGACGGGTTTTTTGCCCTTACAAAGCGGACATAATTACTTGATAAACGCATTTTTTTGCCGATTTTTCCGCCCGACGCCGCGCCGTAAATGCCCCGCCTCTGCGGCACGAACTATTTCAGAAAAACATGAAAAAGTGTCAGCGGCTTTGCAAGTATAGTCCCTGTCTTGTGCGGCGGAAGTAAAAATTTTTAAGTTTTTTTCAAACGCGAATAAAAATACATAAAAAGCATTTCAAACAAAATTACAGTTTTATCTATCAAAATACATATAAATGAGTATCAAAAATAAAAAATTCTTTTCATAATTTCGGAGCGATAAAAAGCTTGCGCGCAAAGGCGCAAACCGGTTTTCTAATTTTCGTAAAAGTTATGTAAAAGTATTGACAATTTAAGCTTATGATGATAAAATATTAATAGCGAAAGCAAATCTAAAATAGGAGAATGTTATGAAGAAAATAATCAAACTGCTTACTTGTCTGACATGTTTGGTGATGGTTTTTTCTGCGCTTGCGTGCAACACGCAGAATACGCCCGGCGACCAGCAGCAGACGGAACCCGTAGTTGACACAATTGCGGGATTCGAACTTCCACACGGTTCGGGTATAGCCGATAAAGATTACGAGTATGATTATAACTCTAACCTTTTCTATCGTAACGAACCGCGTATCGACGGCCCCGACCCGGGCGCTCTGTATGTGTCGGTAGACGACATCCGCCAGTCGTACGAATATTACCGCGATTCCTTCAAGTACACGAAGGACGACGGTACTATGGATTGGATAGACGGATGGGATCAGGAGACATTCGAAGCCGAATACGGCACGGAGCAGGACTGGATTGACCAGTACGGCAATATGTATTATGTTACGGTCACCAGCCACGGCAATACCACGAGCGCCACGAATGCCAAGTACAACGCAAACATGGGCGGCTACCGTATGTACAGCTCGCGCGATTTCGTAAACTGGGAAATTACGGGTCTTGTAGACGGTTTTGCGATAGCAGTAAATACTTCCACCGACTGGTGCTCCGGTTTGTTCTGGGCGCCTGAGTTTATACGCGATCCCGTTACCGGAATGTATTTTATGTTCTACGGCGCGCAGCCCAACACCACGAGAGGCGGTCAGGCGGGCATGACGTATCCTGCATATCAGTCGGAACAGCCCACCTGGAACATAAGAGGAGACGTGGCCATTTCGCCCAATCCCCAGGGACCGTACCGCCCCATAAGCGCGCAGCAGTACTTCTCGCTGTACGCCGGCAAAACGCAGGACGGCGATTTCCTCACCGGCACCGAGCCCATAGTCGATAAAGTGACGGGCGTTACATATTACGAGGTGTACGGCAGAGACGGCGAAACGGTAATAGGTTACAGAAACGGCAACCAGTATTACAACCTCGACGGTGTGGAAAAGACCACCGACGTACCGCTGATTAATGCCGGATATTTCTATACCCGTTACTGCACCAACGAAAAGAAAAAGTCGGAATTCCGTCAGACGGCGCTGCGCCGCGATATAGCCGGAGCCGAGAATTATCAGACCGAAATTCTCGACCTCAACCCCATCATCGACGAATACGGCGATTTGTATTGCTATTTCACGATGGACCCGCACGGCAGCGGAGCGTTCGGCAATTGTTACGGCATTTACGTCATGCAGATGAAAGACTTCCTTACGCCCGACTGGGATACGTTAAGGTATGTCTGCCGCGTCGGCTATACGTATGTTCAGCCGGATGAAGATTCGCTTTACGGCACTCCGATGGAACCCACCACCTTCAACGAAGGCGGTGTCAACGAAGGCTGCAACGTCATTTTCCACGAAGGAAGATATTATATGACGTATTCTTACTTCGGATATACCGACGTAAGATATTCGATAGGTATTGCGGTTTCCGACAGCGCTTACGGTCCGTTTGTAAAACAGTACCAGTACATGCCTGTCATCGGAAAGGGCACCGAATACAACAACTACAAGGGCGGCACCGGACATCACTGCTTTGTCCGCTCGGGTGACGAACTGTTTATTCTGTACCACTCGACCAACAACCCCGAAAACAACTACGACAACAACAACAACTATCTCGGACGTCATCTCGCGATAGACAGAGCCGTCTGGAAGCATGTGGACGATTTGGGATACGATATGTTGTTCGGCAACGGCGCTACGGTAAATCTGCAGCCCAAAGTCGAATCGTACACGGGATATGAAAACGTGGCTAAATATGCCACCATCACCGCCAACGGCGACGTAGGCGATGTCGAATATCTCAACGACGACCTGTTTACGGCTCAGCCCTTCTCGAGAATTTTCGAGTACGGCAAGAGCGACGGCGATCTGCGCATAACGCTTACGTGGGACGAACCCGTTACGATAAGAGCGCTTATGGTGTACAACAGCGGCTCGTACTATACCGCGTTCAACAAAGTCAACAGCATACGCTTTAAGCTGGCCGAACGCCCCGCATGGTATATGCCGGAAGCATACAACGGATATTGCTACATTCAGAATCTGATGGTGGACAGCCG
The DNA here is from genome assembly GCA_900553555.1 of uncultured Clostridia bacterium. Lineage (GTDB taxonomy): Bacteria > Bacillota > Clostridia > Christensenellales > Pumilibacteraceae > Neoclostridium > Neoclostridium roslinense. Next base: position 5,942 of record USEG01000014.1, on the reverse strand, counting down.
CGACGTCGAAAACAGCGAGCGCGTAATGCACCACGGTTCGGCTGCCATCGCGGAATTCAACGAAATAAAAGTTAGCGAAATACAGATTGTAATAAGCGGTGAAAAAGAAGACAAATACACCGATCAATCGGCAGACTTCTCTGTTTTCGAAGGATATAAAGAAGTCCACGTTTCGGATATCTATATATTCGGCAACAGAGATTAAGGAGGGGTAAAGCAACATGAAAAAAATATTTAAAATTCTTCTCGTTACTACCCTTGCGTTGACGCTGGTATTGGGCATCGTTGCCTGCAGCGACAAACAAAACGGCGGCACGCCCGGCGAAACCATCGGCACCTTGGATGTCGACGCCGGTGAGTATACCGAAACCATAGGCACGGCGTACGGCGCCGAACCGGATTTGGACAACGTCATCATCGACGGCTTGCTGGACGATGAACTCTGGCAGGACAAGAGCTGGTATACGCAGTACGAACCCACTCAGCGTACCAAAATAATGGTCACCAGCGCAATGAGCGAAAAAGGCTTTTACATTGCGGCTACTTCCAACGACCAGTTTATTTATTGGAACGGCTACAACTATTTCTTTAAGAATACGCACTTCTATTTCCAATTCTACTCGGGCAACAACGCGGCGATAAGAGTTGACGCCGTCAGCGTGCAAGTAAACGAAAAGTATATCAACGCCCGCTCGAGAGTTTTGGGTGAATACAATGCTCCCGGCCGCGGCGGCGGACTCAACGTGGAAGTGTTTATACCCTGGCACGAGCTGGGAATAGATACTACCAACGGACTGCCCGAAACGGTCAAAATGTATCCCATTTACAACTTCTGTCTGTCGCAGAACGCCGTGACGAACGCGCTTTATCCCACGTTTGTCAAAACCATGGGCGATTCCGGTCAGGTCACGCTGTTCGGCAAAGACGGATATGTAAACGGCGATGCGGAGGGAGCGATTGTCGGCAGCCATCAGAATGGCCAGGCGCGCACCAACGGTTGGACGGTGGAAAATCCCGGCCAGACCACCGAAACCGCCACTTCCGACATGAACGCTACCTACAATTTTGCCCAGGCAATATTCTTCCGCAATCTCACGTCTTCGATTTTCCGCGTATCGACAAAGATGAAAATCATTGCTGCGGACGACGATTCGAGAGCAGGTATATTGCTTTATAAAGACAACATCAATTACCGCGCGGCGGCGCTGAACATTACGCCCGACAATTTCAGCAACGGCAAGATGAGCAGTTATGCGCTTAAAGGATACACAAACTATCCTTACAACATTACCGCCATTACCGATTTGATCGAAATCCAGGCGGATACGCCGACGGATACGGTGGAACTTACCGTTTACAGTAAGACAGGTAAACTGTACTATTTGATAAACGGCGTGTATGCCTACAGCGAGGACGCCACCTATGTCGCCACCAACGCTTACGCAGGTTTCTATGCCTTTAACGCAACGGTCGAATTCTTCGATTACGATTACGAAGTGTATAATTCCGAAGCCGCTTTCGACGAGGCACTGGCGGAATATGCCTATACGATCGATATTGTCAATCCTGCCAACGGATATGTCAATATCACAACAAACCAGCTGGCTGTTCCCCATGAAGGCGACAGCAATCTGCAAATCACGATGACCTTCCGTCCCGGATATACGCTTGACGAATTCTATTATATTACGCAAAGCGGGCAGAATGTCGACATAAAGGGCGAAGCGGAAAAAGCTACGGGCGGCGTGTTTACCTTGCATGACGTACGCGAAAATATCGAACTGCATGCCACGGGCAAGCAAAACGAAAATTCGCTTATTGACTTGAAACTCAACGTAGTAAATTCCCAGACGCACGAAAAAGTGCGTGTGGCAAACATCGTTCTGTACGGCAGCGGACCTTATTCGAGATATGATCAGCAGTACAATTCCAACATGGACTTCGTCATCCAGGTGGAAAAAGACAATGTTTGGAGCTACGAGGTTACCGCCAGCGGCTACCGCGACACCGAAGGCGTCATCTTTGACGGAGAGCCTCTTACCGAAACGATGACCGAACCCGTCAATATCGTCATCACCAACACCGTCGTAGGCGGAACCGCCGAATCGGTGCTGGACGAAAACGGCAATCCCGTCGTTTCGTTCAACGCCGCTTCTACGCCCGGTACAAAATGGGATCTTTCGTACGAAGACGAAGGAAGAGTTATTTTCCAAACGCCCGACAACGATAAAGGCGTCATCTATTTCTCGGGCAGAACCATTTCGGACTTCCAGGTCGCGTACGTCGAAATAACCAACCGTACCGATCCGGCTTCGTTCACGTCGTTCGAGAACGACCCCGCGGCGGGATTCATAATCACCAACGCCGGTAACGAATCCTTTATGGGACTCAGAAAGACGGGATTGCGCCTCAAGAGAGAAAGAAACAACTGGACCGCAGGTACTTATACCGATACTTCCGGCGTATGCAACTGGGAAGGATATCTGGGCAATACCGACCGCGAAAACGGCGGACGTTTCATCAACGCTTACGAGGGTACCGGTACCGTAGACAGAATTCCTTACAACGGTCAGGAATACACCAACAGCTTCCTGATGATAAGAAAAGGACCCAACTATTACTTCTATGCGGCGGACGGCTCTGCGGGCGTGCTTCCCGACTTTACCAATTTCGATAAGCTCAAAGAAGTGGGATCGTTCTACAACGACCTTACGCCCGGATACGCTGCGATCGGTCTTACCTGTACCGTTGCGTACAACCTGAGAATGGACTTTGAAAACTACTGGATTCTGGTAGGCGACGAAGCCGAGGAATTCGCGGGTAAACTTATCGCCACTCCGTTCGAAATCGAAGAGGGCGGCAGCAAGGTGGAACTCACCAGCACCGCGCTTGTCGGATACAAACCCGAACAGGATACGCTCGAATGCGGTATCGTTACCGGCGGCGAAATCACCGTTCAGCCTGCCGCTTGGAACGACGGTAAGATACTCAAAGTCAGCTTCTCGGACGGCACGTCCAGATATCTGACCAGCCTTAGAGACAGTTTCACATATGCACCGCAGGCAGTAAACGGTTCGGTTAAAATGTCTGTTTCCGAAGTAGACTTTGTCGAAATCGGCGGCCACATATCCGTTCCGTCGGGACTTGCAATGCAGCAGTTTAACGGCGAAATATACGATCAGGCAGGCAAATTGGCGTACGAATTCGTTTCTTCCGCCGACGGCTCGTTCAACATTAAAGTCGAAGCGGGCATGAGAGGCTCGGTGACCTTTGTGTGCGAAGGATACGTAATGGATGCCGCCCAGCTTTCCGGCCAGGCGACCAACGCTATCGAGCTGGCGTTCCGCAAAGTCAGCATAGGCGGCAGCATTACGTTTGCAGACGGTACAAAAGTCACGACCACATCGGGCGGCATAATACGCAGCAACGAAAAAGGCGAGGTATTCGACTATGTAAGCTCATCGTCCGGAAGAGGACAACTGGTGGTGCAGGACGCGGCCAAATATACCGATAACTTCGTATTGCAGTTCACGTACGAAAGAGTGGCGCAGCCGGCAGGCGGAGCGTACTCCGAGGACGCCGACGCAAGTATCGGTCTCAGAATGTATGCAAACGGCATCGATCTGGAAGCAATGTTCATCGGCAACGGTTACAGAGTGTACCATGAAGGCCAGTTTGACGGAAGAGCCGAAAAGCGCGGAGTAAGCCCCGTCGATATGTCGCTCAAGACAACTCCCTATCCGTACAACTTCAAAATCATCAAGTCCGGCGATGTGCTGTATATGCTCGCTAAGACGCAGTCGCAGCTTGAATACACGCTGATATACTCGTTCAGCATAAGCAGTTGGATGGGTACGGACGAAGTGGGTTATGCTATAGGCTGGTACTCGTTCGGTTATAACGATATGGAAATCTACGACATCAGCCTGGAAGAAATGACGAAGGAAAACGCTTCCGAAATAATGTCCGAAGTGTCGCTCGAAAACAATGCCGGCGGTACGGCCGTAATCGAAGGCGGCAACAACATTCTCATCGGCCAGTCGTACACTATAGTGGCTACGCCCGATGACGGACAGCGCGTCGAAAGCATTACGATAAACGGTCAGCCCGTCGAGTTTACTACCGCCAACGGCGTCGTACGAGTATCGGCTACTGCCGATAAGTCCGACATTGCCGTAGTGGTCACGTTCGGCGATCAGATTTATGACGTCCAAGTAAAAGTTCAGCGTTCCAACGAAAACGCCAAGTATATCAAAGCTGTTTGCGGCGATACCGTCAAGATATTCAGAGTGACGCGCATCGAAAGCGAAATGGCCGAGGATACGGCGTACAACGACGGCGAAAACTTCAATCTCAAGCTTCCCTACGGCAACGGCACCTGGACGATTACTTTCTGGCAGGACGAAGCTTGTACGGCTAATCAGATAGGCGGCAGCGTAACCGCAAACGTAACAAAAGATTGATCAGGACTTTCTAAACCTTCCCTTGTTAAATGCCATGTAAGTCAATAGTTAGTTTTATAGGCATGGCATTGGTACAGGTGTCACCCTTACGGGCGGCGCCTGTATTTTTTATTAACTTCTGATTATGGAAATATATTATTGATAAAAGCCTGTTTGCGCCCATAACCGTCAAAAGCGGCGCGACGATATTCCTTGACAAGCCAGCGCCGTTATGTTAAAATGTAAAAGTAAAATATCATATTTGCGGGAGGCATTTATGCAGGATAAAAATATTTATGTATCGCCGTTTTCGACGCGCTATGCCAGCAAGGAAATGCAGTATGTGTTTTCGGAGAATTTCAAGTTTACGACATGGCGCCGTTTGTGGGTGTCTCTTGCAAAAGCCGAACAAAAACTGGGACTTAACATAACCGACGAACAAATCGCGGAAATGGAGGCGCACGTCAGCGACATAAATTACGACGTCGCCGCCGCCCGCGAAAAAGAATGTCGCCACGACGTCATGAGCCACGTTTACGCTTACGGAAAGCAGTGCCCTAAGGCGGAGGGCATCATTCATCTGGGGGCCACGTCGTGCTACGTCGGGGATAACACAGACGTGATAATTATGCGCGAGGCGTCCCACATAATAATAAAAAAGCTGGTAAAAGTGGTAAAAAATCTTGCCGCCTTTGCCGACAAATATAAAAATCTGCCCTGCTTAGCGTATACGCATTTGCAGCCGGCGCAGCTCACAACCGTCGGAAAGCGCGCCACGCTGTGGATAAACGAGCTTTTGATGGACCTGGACAATCTTGAATTCCAGCTAAAAAACCTAAAAATGCTGGGACAGAAGGGCACTACCGGCACACAGGCAAGCTTTATGGATTTGTTCGCCGGCGACGAAGAAAAAGTAAAGCGGCTCGAACAGCTGATAGCGCACGACTTCGGCTTTGAAGAATGCGTAAAAGTTTCGGGTCAGACATATTCGCGCAAGACCGACGCGTACTTTTTGGCGGTGTTGTCGGGAATAGCGCAAAGCGCCTACAAATTTTCCAACGATCTGCGCATCTTGCAGTCGTTTGAAGAAATGGAGGAGCCGTTTGAAAAAAGTCAGATAGGTTCGTCGGCAATGCCCTATAAGCGCAACCCTATGCGCAGCGAACGCATTTCGGCTTTGAGCAAGTATGTCATAATTGACGCGCTAAATCCCGCTTTTACCGCCGGAACACAGTGGTTTGAGCGCACCTTGGACGATTCGGCAAACAAGCGCATTTCCGTTGCGGAGGCATTTTTGGCTGTCGACGCAATTCTGGGCATTTATATCAATATCAGCGAAGGTCTTGTGGTGTATGAAAACGTCATCAAAAGACGCGTAATGGAAAAACTCCCCTTTATGGCGACCGAAAACATCATGATGGAGGCGGTCAAGCGCGGCGGAGACAGGCAGGAGCTGCACGAAAAAATCCGCGTTCACTCGATGGACGCCGGCAGAGTCGT
>USEG01000013.1 GCA_900553555.1 uncultured Clostridia bacterium | reverse complement strand
AAAGTGTGGAAAAGGCTGATGCTTATTCCGTACGGAAAAACAATTACTTACGGAGAGTTGGCAAAGGAAATATTTTTCGGCAGCGGAAAAAAGCCGTCCGCGCAGGCCGTTGGGGGAGCGGTGGGACACAATCCTGTAGCCGTCATCGTTCCTTGCCACCGGGTCTTGGGATGCGGCGGCGCGCTAACCGGATACGGCGGCGGACTGGACCGCAAGACAGCGCTGCTACGTATGGAAAACGCGCGCTTTACCGAAAAGCGGAGCGGGCGTCCCATATAAAGACATACAAAAACAAAAAAAGCCGCGCTACTGTGCAGCGTGCGGCTTTTTTATTATTAATGCAATAAGTTTACTGTTCTTTAACCGGCATAAAGTTTTCAAAGATAATATTGTCTATGTACGGGGCGACTTTTTCCATCTCGGTATTGCTCCTTATCGTCCAGGCAATAGTGGGAATATTAAGCTTAGCCAGTTTTTTGTTGGGAAGGTCGGCGGCATTGTAAGCAATAAAATCGGGATTAGATATTTTGAGTATGCGCATTGAGTTGAACATAAATCTCTTGAATGCGCCTTGCAGCGTCTTTTTGGTCATGACCATGGACAGCTGTCCGCGTATAATTCCGGTGGCGTTTTTCTTGAAATATTCCATCGAATACGGGTTGAAAGACTCAACGGCAAATTCGCCGTTGTAAGACGCCAGCATATCTATTACTTTTTGTTCGAGTTTACCTATTTTGCCTTCGTTTTTAATTTCTATCAGCATGGGAACGGCGCCGTTTATGGTTTGCAGAACCTGTTCGAACGTAGGAATACATTCGTCGGTGCCGCCGAGACGCAGTTCGCACAATTTATCTTTGGTCAAATTGGCGACATATCCGTCGTGGGCCGTCATGCGCTTTAAATCATAATCATGAAAAACTATTATCGTGCTGTCGTCTATTATCTGCACGTCCAACTCGACAGGACAGCCGACTTCACAGGCGTTTTTGAAAGCGGCAATCGAATTTTCCGGTTTTTCGTTGTTATGTAATCCTCTGTGTGCGATAGGGTCGGTGCACAGCCAGGTTTTTTTGATATCCATATACAACCTCCCATTATACACAACTATTATATAGTATTTACACAGAAAAATCAACGATTTTCACAAGATTATCCTATTAAATATTTTATTTTTTAAAAATGCGGCATTATCAGCCAAAATATTTGCATTTTTACGCCCGAAAGTATATAATTATTGTCATGGACAAACAGAAATATATACGCAATTTTTGCATAATCGCACATATAGATCACGGCAAATCGACGCTGGCGGACAGACTTATCGAATATACCGGTACTCTGCAAAAACGCGAACTCGCCGATCAGACGCTGGATTCGATGGACATCGAGCGCGAAAGGGGCATAACAATAAAGCTCACCCCCGTCAAAATGAAGTACGAAAAAGACGGCGCGGAGTACGAACTCAATCTTATCGATACGCCCGGGCATGTGGATTTTTCGTATGAGGTTTCGCGGTCGCTGGCAACGTGCGAGGGCGCCATATTGGTCGTGGACGCCACGCAGGGAGTAGAGGCTCAGACGCTGGCAAACGTGTATATTGCAGTGGACAACAACCTGGAAATTCTGCCTGTCATCAACAAGATAGACCTGCCCTCCGCCCGTCCGGAGGAGGTGCGCCGCGAAATAGAGGACGTAATAGGCATAGACGCTTCCAAGGCCCCTCTTGTAAGCGCTAAAGAAGGTATAGGGATAAAAGAAGTTTTGGACCAGGTGGTAGATTTAGTGCCGCCGCCCTCCGGCAATCCCGACGGCCCGTTAAAGGCGCTGATATTCGATTCGTTTTATGACAACTATAAGGGCGCGGTAAGTCTTGTGCGCATTATCGACGGCAAGGTCAAAGTGGGCGACCGTATGGAGATTATGAGCAACGGCAAGCAGTACGACGTCGTGGAAGTGGGAATTTTCCATCCCAAAATGACGGTTGCGGACCAACTTTCCGCCGGCGAAGTAGGCTATATTTGCGGCAGCATAAAAAACGTGTCCGACTGCGCTCCCGGCGATACCATTACTCTTGCCGACAATCGCGCCGCCGAACCCTGTCCGGGATATAAAAAGGCTCAGTCGGTGGTTTTTTGCGGCATTTATCCCTTGGACGGATCGCATTACAACGACCTTAAAGACGCGCTGGAAAAACTGCGTCTCAACGACGCCGCATTGTCGTTTGAACCGGAAGTTTCAGCGGCGTTGAGCTTTGGATTCAGATGCGGTTTTCTCGGACTGCTGCATATGGAGATTATCGAAGAGCGCTTAGAACGCGAATTCGGTCTCGATATAATAACCACCGCTCCTGGCGTTAACTATCGCGTAATAAAAACCAACGGAGAAGAGATCACGGTAACAAACCCCAGCAATCTTCCTTCCCCGACGGAAATAGCCCGCATAGAAGAACCCTATGTCACCGCCAATATTTTTACGCCGCCGGAATATATCGGCTCGATAATGGAGTTGTGCCAGGATAAACGCGGCGAATATATAGACATGGTATATTTGGACAAAACGCGCGTTCGTATGCATTACGAAATTCCGCTTAACGAGATAGTGTACGACTTCTTTGACAGCCTCAAATCGCGTACACGCGGCTATGCCAGCCTGGACTTCGAACTAAAAGGATATAAGCCTGGCGACCTCGTAAAGCTGGATATTTTGTTAAACAACGTTGTTTGCGACGCGCTCAGCATAATAGTACACAGAGATAAGGCGTATGCGCGCGGCAGAAGCATTGCCGAAAAGCTAAAAGAAGTAATTCCGCGTCAGATGTTCGAAATACCCATTCAGGCGGCAATAGGCAGTAAAATCATCGCGCGTGAAACCGTTAAGGCTCTAAGGAAAGACGTTTTGGCAAAGTGCTACGGTGGCGACATTACGCGCAAGAAAAAGCTGCTCGAAAAACAAAAAGAAGGCAAAAAACGTATGCGCCAGATAGGCAACGTGGAGGTGCCCAGCGAAGCGTTTATGTCTATATTAAAGCTGGACGACAAATAATGCCCGGCATAGGCGTTTATGTTCATATTCCCTATTGCCGAGGCAAGTGCCGCTATTGCAGTTTTGTTTCGACGGTAAACCTTTCCTCGCAAAGACAGTATGTCGAGGCGTTAAAGCGCGAAATAGCCGCCTTCCGCTGCGGGGAGACGGCTGCAACTGTCTATATCGGAGGAGGAACGCCGTCGTGCCTTTATGCCGGCGCGATAGAGGAAATAATGAACTGTATCGGCGACAGATTTACGGTGGAAAAAACGGCGGAAGTAACCGTAGAGGCCAATCCCGAATCGACGTCGACGCAATTTTTCGACGAGTGCAGAAGAGCAGGAATAAACCGTGTAAGTATAGGATTGCAATGCGCAAACGACGACGTGCTTAAAAAAGCGGGAAGGCTGCATTCGGTGCGGCAGTTCATAGACGCCGTTAAGACTGCCCGCGCGGCGGGAATAGACAATATATCGGCCGATTTTATTGTGGGGTTGGAAGGAGAAACGCACGACGACGTAAAGAATACGTTGGACCTTATCACGGCGCTTAGTATTCCGCATATATCCGTTTATTCCCTTTCGGTGGAAAAGGGGAGCATAATGTATGCCTGCGCATATCGTCCCGACGAGGACGACATGGCTGATGAATATGCTTTTGCCTCCGACTGTCTCCGCAGCCGCGGATACGAGCGTTACGAAATTAGTAATTTTGCCAAAAACGGGCAAATAGGACGTCATAACCGCGGATATTGGCTGCATAAACCGTATATAGGATTTGGAGCGGCGGCGCATTCGTATATTGACGGAGAACGGTTTTCCAATACCGAAAACATCGCGTCATACATCGGCGGACTTACGGCGGTGTACCGCGAAAAAATAGACGCCGGCCAGCTGCGCGAGGAATATGTAATGCTCCGTCTGCGTCTTAAAGAAGGCATAGATCTCAACGAATATAAGTCTTTGTTCGGCAGTGAGCTTACGGACGTTAAAGGCGGCGAAATACAAAAGCTTAAAACTCTCGGCGTGATAGACGTCGCCGACAACAGATTGTTCGCTACCGATAAGGGAGTGTATGTGCTAAACAGCATAATAACGGAGTTGATATGAAACAGGATAAAAGCAGTGAAAATACTAAAAATACAGCAAAAAACAACGTCCGCACCGACGCAGAAGAAAAGCGTGCCAAATTGATGAAACAGAAAAAGGCTGCCGAATTCAAGCGCAAATATTTCGATCTTTATGACGACGTCAAAATCAGTTATAAGGAAGACTGGTAGAAATAAACGGAGAATTTTGTATCATATTCCCATTTTATTAAGAAATTTTTATCAGGTAATGTCGAAAAACGTCGAAGTTGGTATTTTTATGACTGCGGCGTTTTTTCTTGAAGTTTTCATGTTATAATAATCTCAGTTGTTTTACGGAGGTGCTTTATGAAGCGTGAAAAACAGGAAGACGCCACACTTATAAAAAAGGGCGCAAAAAGACAAAGCGAAATCAAAAAACGCGCGGCTCAGGCAAAGGAAAGACTAAAAATGGGATATTGGACGCGTCTTGCCGTCGAACGGGCGGAATTTTTGAAGAAAGAGGGAGACACTCCCGAAAATCGTCAAAGAATACGACAGGTTCAGCGGTCGCGCTATATCCGCGAAAACATAGATACGGTAGAGGACAACTCCATCAGCGAAACCGAAAGATTATATCTGCGCGTGTGCAATATACTCGACAACGATGAAAACACCACCAACCCGATAGGTCAGCTAATCGACTACGAAAAATACAATGAAATGGACGAAAACGCTAAGCAAAGATACGTTTTGTATTTGGTGCGCCAGTACAACGAGCTTAAAGAAAGATATTATCTCGAACGCATGATCAAATCGGTATGAAACGCATAATTATGTTGACTTAAAAGCGGCTTTTTGATAAAATATAAGCGAAAGACAAAAGAGGATACGCAATGCATTTTGATTTATCGACATTAAATTCCGAACAGCTTAAACCCGTGCTTGACACCGAAGGAGCCGTTTTGGTTACGGCGGGAGCGGGCAGCGGTAAAACTCGTCTGCTCACCCACCGTATAGCATACATAATAGATCAGGGTAAGGCGGAAAGATACAATATTTTGGCCATTACTTTTACCAACAAAGCCGCCGGAGAGATGAAAGAACGGCTTTGCGACATGGTGGAAGGCGCCGAGGACATTTGGATTTTTACTTTCCATGCTCTTTGCGTGCGCCTTTTGCGCAAATACATCGGATTTTTTCCCGGATTTAGTTCCAATTTTACGATATACGGCGAAAACGAAAAAAACAATTGCATAAAACGCATACTTAAAGACTTTGCCGAAAAGGGTAAAATCAAGGATGCGTCTTCCTGCGAAAAGCAGGTGGCGTCCTGCATATCGAAAGCCAAGGAAACCGGTCTTACTCCCGACGAATATCTCGTAATAAACAAATTCATGCCGGATATCGACATAATTGCGGAGGCATACAAGCAGTACGAGCAGGTCAAAATAAAAAGCAATGCTTTGGATTATGACGATTTACTGCTGTACGCCCGCGATTTACTGCGCAATTGCGAAGAAGCCCGCAAATACTACCAGCATAAATTCAAGTATATACATATAGACGAATTTCAGGATACCAATGCCGTTCAATATGAAATAGCGGCAATTCTTGCGGGGGAGTGGGGCAATATTTTTGCCGTCGGCGACGAGGATCAAAGCATATACGGCTGGCGCGGAGCCGATTACCGCAACATATTCAATTTTCAGCGGCAGTTTAACTGTAAAGTTTATAAGCTCGAGCAAAATTATCGCTCGACGCAGAACATTTTGGACGTGGCCAACAGGATAATTGCCAACAACACAACCCGGCTCGAGAAGGTTTTGTGGACGGCAAATCCCGTAGGCTCGGAAGTGGACTGTCATTGCGCGAAAAACGAGCGCGACGAAGTAAATTACGTGGTGCGCAAGATATCGTCATTAATGCGCGCCAACGGATATTCCTACGACGATTTTGCGGTGCTTATGCGCGTCAATTCGCTTTCCAGACCTTTCGAAGAAGCTTTTTTGGCATACAACGTTCCTTACCGTGTTTACGGCGGCTTTAAGTTTTACGAGAGAAAGGAGATAAAGGACGTACTGGCTTATCTAAAGCTTATGTCCAATCACGCCGATGACGAGGCGTTGCTGCGCATTATCAATTTTCCGAAGCGCGGCATAGGTGACGCCACCATCGCTCAACTGGTCAATTATGCGCGTATAACCGGAAGTACTATGTATGACATAGTACTTAATTCGTCCGAAAATGACGATTTACCGCCCAAACTTGTCAAAAAATTGACCAATCTTACCGAGACGCTCAAATGTTTCGAAAACGCTTACAAAACGGGCGCAAGCGTGGCCAATCTCGGAAAGTATATCGTCAAAGTGCTCAATCTTAAAGAATATTACGGCAAAGACGACGAAGACGACGTCAATAGGCGCATGAACATCAAAGAACTGCTGACGGGTATGGAAGAGTACGATAAAAACAACGGCGGCAGCCTTGAAGAATATCTGCAGAGCATTTCGCTTTATTCGGACACCGATGAAGAAAGCAACGGCGGCATTACCATAAGTACGGTGCACAGCGCCAAGGGACTGGAATTTAAAACAGTCTTTATTGTGGGGGCTGAGGAAGGTATTTTTCCTTCGTCTGCCAAAGACGACCCCGAGGACATCGAAGAAGAGCGCAGACTCATGTATGTGGCGGTGACGCGCGCAATGGAGCAGCTTATAATTACATATACCGAGTCGCGGTTCCGTTTCAACCAGATTACCGTCAACAAGCCCAGCCGTTTCCTTACCGAGGCGGGATTCAATGTTGTCAGCCCCGCGAGTTATCAGCGTTACAACTCGTATGGAGGCGACTATACGGGATACGGCGGCGGGTATAGAAGACGGGCTTATGAAGATTCCGCCTCAGAATATGACAAAATGACCGTTCCCGCAGGCGAAAGCCGTGCGTCCCGGCAGAGCGGTAAATTAACCGAAAGAAAAAAAGATTTATCGGGCTTTAAGCCGGGCAAACGCGTCATGCACGAAAAATTCGGCACGGGAACAATAATATCTATCAGCGGAGAAGGCGACGGGACGTGCGCGTTAGTTCAGTTTGACAAAGCGGGTAAACTGAATCTTATGCTTATTTACGCGCCGCTTACGGTTTTGGAGGATTAAAAAATGGACGAAATGAAAAAATTGGTGGAAACGCTCAATACCTATGCCTACCAATATTACGTTTTGGACAATCCCACAGTATCCGATAAAGAGTACGACGCCCTTTACGATAAGCTGCTTAAGATGGAGAAACAGACCGGGGTGGTCCTGCCTGATTCGCCGACAAGGCGCGTCGGCGGAGAACCGCTTAAAGAATTTCCGCAGCACGAGCACATTCGCAAGCTGTATAGTCTGGATAAATGCAATTCTTATGACGAGCTCAGACAGTGGGACGCAAAAATAAAAGAAAAAGCGCCCGATTGTCTTTATACGCTCGAATATAAGCTGGACGGACTGACCTTGTGTCTTACGTACAGGGACGGGCTGTTTGCAGGCGCTGCTACGCGCGGAAACGGAAGTGTCGGCGAAGATGTTACGCGTCAGGTGTTTACCATAAAATCGATACCGCTGTCCATTCCATACAAAGGAACGCTGGAAGCGCAGGGCGAAGGTATTATGCGGCTGAGCGCACTGGCAAAATACAACAAAATTGCGGAAGAGCCGCTTAAAAACGCACGAAACGGCGTGGCCGGCGCAATACGCAACCTGGATCCCAAAGTTACGGCAAAGCGCAACCTGGATATAATTTTTTACAATGTCAATTATATTGACGACGCCGTTTATTCGCAGAGGGAAAGCATCGAATTTTTGCAGCGCAATAAATTCAGAACGGAAATGCTTTACGTCTCTTCCGATATCGAGGAGATTATAAACAAAATCGATACGGTGGACAGGGATCAATTAGATTTTCTTATCGACGGAATGGTGATAAAAGTGGACGATTTTGCCGTGCGCGAAAGGCTCGGTTATACCGACAAATTTCCGCGTTGGGCCATCGCGTATAAGTTTGAGGCGGAAGAGACCACCACAACTCTCGAACAAATCGAATGGAACGTGGGAAGGACCGGCAAAGTAACACCGCTGGCGCACGTGGCTCCCGTGGAACTGTGCGGCGCAACGATAAGCCGCGCGACGCTCAACAATTACAACGATATAAAACGCAAAAAACTTACAAACGGCTGCCGCGTATTTATTAGGCGCAGTAACGACGTTATTCCCGAAATTCTGGGCATTGCGGAAGACCTCGGCGGCGGAGAAATAAAGCCTCCCGAGGTGTGCCCGGCATGCGCAACGCCGCTTGTGGAACGCGGCGCGCATTTGTACTGTCCCAACTCCCACGAATGTCCTCCCCAGGTCAAGGGCCGAATAGAGCACTTTGTCGAAAAAGACTGCATGGATATAAAATCGGTAAGCGAGGCTACAATAGCGCAGCTTTACGATGTTCTCGGAGTACGCGAGGCATACGATTTGTATTCGCTCACAAAAGAGCAACTAAGCCGTCTTGACGGATTCAAGGATAAAAAAATACAAGGCTTTTTGCAATCTGTCGAACAGAGCAAAAACGTTTCGCTGGCCAATTTTATCAACGCGCTGGGGATAGAAAACGTGGGCAAAGTGGCGGCAAAGGAACTGGCGGACAAATATAAAAGCATCGACGCCCTTATGAATGCCACCGAGGAACAGCTTATGACCAGCGATCTCATAGGCGAAGTGACGGCAAAAAGCATTGTCGAATATTTTGCGCGTCGCGGCTACGTCGTAAGAAAACTGCTGGCGTGCGGCATAAACCCGGTTTGCGAAAAATCCGACGACCAAGGCATATTCTCCGGTAAAAAATTCGTCCTGACGGGAACGCTGCAAAAATATACGCGTTCGCAGGCGTCCGAAATCATCGAAAAAAACGGAGGAACCGTCCAGTTGGCCGTAACAAAATCCACCGATTACGTTATAGCGGGCGAAAATGCCGGCGGAAAATTGAAAAAAGCGCAAAAACTATCCATAAAAATATTATCGGAAGAACAGTTTATTTCGCTTATAAACGCTTGAAATTCTCGTAAAATAGTGTTATAATTATAATGTGTATGCAGGTATGTGCTTCAAAAGTTTTTTTGCAATGCAATTTAACGCCGTTAACGGCTTGCCCGGTCCGCATTGACGTCATTACGTTAGCTGTATTAAACCCGCGAAAGTACTAGCTTGCCTTAAACTAAAAGCAATTTGCAGGAGCTGACAAACATGAACAGTATGACGGGGTACGGCAAGTTTACGGCAAGCGCCGGAGGAAAAGAACTGACTGTCGAAATAAAGTCGGTCAACAATCGTTATCTGGAGATAAATCTCCGTCTTCCCAAGATATTGTCTTCACAGGAAGACGTGGCGCGTAAAATTTTAAAGAGCAAAATAGGCCGCGGCACCGTAGACGCATGCTTTAACTATTCGGACGCTTCCTGTGCGAACAAACGCGTGGTGGTGGATGAGAATCTGGTGGCGGGATATGTGGACGCCGCACGCCTTTTGTCGGAAAAGTTTGGTATTCCCAATGATTTTTCGGTAAGCGACGCGATGAAAATACCCGAAGCGTTAAAAGT
This sequence comes from uncultured Clostridia bacterium, assembly GCA_900553555.1. Taxonomy (GTDB): domain Bacteria; phylum Bacillota; class Clostridia; order Christensenellales; family Pumilibacteraceae; genus Neoclostridium; species Neoclostridium roslinense. The sequence continues at coordinate 1,532 of USEG01000013.1, read as the reverse complement.
CGAATCGGAAGAAGAGGACGACGAACAGCTGGCTTGTCTTGTGACCGAGGCCGTTACGGGCGCGTGCGACGCTCTCGTCGATATGCGGCTAAAAGAAGGCGAGGGCATAAAGACAAACCTTACTCAGCTTCTCGACATCATTGCCGACCAACTGGAAAAAGTGCGCGGTCGCGCCGACGGAGTCGTGGCCGACTACAAGGTCAGGATTGCCGAGCGTATTGCTGAAATGCTTGCCGACGTCGAGACGGATGAGACAAAATTGTTAAACGAAGTGGCTTTTTTTGCCGATAAAGCCGACATAAACGAAGAAATATCGCGTTTGGGTTCGCATATATCGCAATTTCGCGGAGAATTGGAAAGAGAAGGCCAAACGGGCAGGAAACTGGATTTCCTTTCGCAGGAAATGAATCGTGAAATAAACACCATGGGCAGCAAGGCCAACGATTACGATATTACGACCTGCGTGCTTAAAATGAAAAACGAATTGGAAAAAATCAAGGAGCAGATAAGAAACGTTGAATAGTGTAGTTGACAATACGGAAAAACGCGAGGGACTGCTTATCATTATTTCCGGTCCCAGCGGAGCCGGAAAAGGCACCGTCTATAACGAGGTGATAAAAAGACGGCCGGAAATTCAAAAGTCGGTTTCCGTCACGACGCGCGCGCCTCGCCCCAACGAGATAGAAGGCGTTCACTATTATTTTCGGACGCTCGAACAGTATCAGGATATGATAGCAAAGGGCGAATTTCTCGAAACAGCGTCCGTTTACTGCAATTATTACGGAACGCCGAAAGCGCCTGTTTTGGAAATACTGTCGAAAGGTCAGGACGTAATGTTTGAAATAGATACGCTTGGCGCCGAACAGATTCGCAAAAAATATCCCAAAAGCATTACGATTTTTATCATGCCCCCTACATTTAAAGAATTGGAAAAGCGTCTAAGAGGCAGAGGCACCGAGTCGGAAGAAGCTATTCAGCGCCGGCTGGGACTGGCAAGAAGCGAATTGGCAAAATACCGTCTTTTCGATTATATGGTGTTTAACGACGAAGTCGAAAGCGCCGTCAGCAGCGTCATTGCCATAATTGACGCCGAAAAGAGTAAAACGCAAAGAAATATGCAGACTATAAATAAATTATTAAACCAGGAGAAGTGACAATTATGATGATTTATCCCCCTATCGACAAACTGGTCGATAAAACAGGATGCAAATACGCATTGGTTATAGCTACGGCAAAACGTGCAAAATATCTTGCCGAAAAGAAGGTCGATATGCTCGAGGAGCTTAACGATACGCCCATATCGTACGCGGCAAAAGAAATTTACGACGGTAAAGTCGAAATAAAATACGGAGACTGACATTTTGCGTCTTGACGGGAAAACAATAACCGTAGGTGTAAGCGGGGGTATTGCCGCTTACAAAACCTGCGATCTTGTAAGCCGACTGCGGAAATCCGGCGCGTCGGTCAATGTCGTCATGACAAAAAACGCCGCGCGCTTTGTGACGCCGCTCACGTTTGAAACATTGTCGTCC
>USEG01000012.1 GCA_900553555.1 uncultured Clostridia bacterium | reverse complement strand
CCGCTGCGCGATAGTCCCGGTATGACGGCTATTCCCTGCGCGGCGCCCACGAAAAGGCAGGATAAAAAGCCGCGTTTGCGTTTGGGCTTATACCACTTGCCCACAAGCAGTATCGCGGCGGTCAGCATAAAGCACAGGGGCAGCAGTCTGCCGTTTTGCATGTAGTCCGCCACGTCTCTAAGCGTCAGCGCCAGCACTGCCGTCACTCCCGTAGAACACAGCAGGTACAGCGCCCGGCTGTCTAAGGGGTGCCGCAGTAAATAAAATATCTGCTTGCGGTAATAAATGAGCACCGCGCACAGCGTTGCCACGTGCAGAGCAAGTTCGAGCGAGAGCGACGGCGTAACGCCCAGAATATTACACGTCAGTATGAGATGACCCGAACTCGATATGGGCAAAAATTCGGTAAGGCCCTGCACCAGGCCGAGAATAAAGGATTGCAATATAGTCATACTAAATGCATATTCACTCCGTGCGGCTAAAATAACGAAAATTCGCTTTTGCCGCGCAATTTTTGCACACTTTTGCCGCGCAACGCGTAATTGCCGCGATTTATATGCAAAAATACTTGCGAATAAGCGCGCTTTATGTTAAAATATTAAAAAGACGATGCAGTCGGACGGTTGTCCTGTATAGGGAGGTATACATGAAAAAATATAATTTGTCGGGCGTCGAGCTCAGCGTAAAAGAAAACGTTTACGCCGCCTGCAGCAGAATGCGCATCAAGATCGACGACGCCGAAGGGGTGAAAGTCAATATCGTAAAGGGCGACAACGCCTTTTTGGAGATAAAACCCGAAGAAATCACCATTTCTTACGTCAAAAAGTATCAGATATTTTACGCTCTTAAAATGATGGCGGTAAACGACCGCAAAAAGAATTTCAAAAAGCCCATAGAGTGTGCCTTCGAACATTTCGGAGTGATGATGGACTGTTCGCGCAACGCCGTTCCCAACGTCGAATTTATTAAAAGCTATATATTAAATCTCGCAATAATGGGATATAATGAGCTGCAGCTTTACACCGAAGATACCTACGAAATAAACGACGAACCGATGTTCGGATATATGCGCGGCAGATATTCCACCCGCGAACTGCAGGAAATCGTCGCGTATGCATCGCAATTCGATATAGACGTCGTGCCCTGCATCCAGACGCTGGCGCACCTGAATCAGATTTTCAGATGGAACAAATACGCCGATATCCACGATATAGACGATATAATTCTGTCGGGCAGCGAAAAGACGTACAAGCTCATCGACAAAATGTTTACGGCGCTCGAAAACGCTTTTATTTGCCGGAGAGTACACATAGGCATGGACGAGGCGCATCACCTGGGGCGCGGCAAATATCTGGACCAGAACGGCTATAATGACGCGTCTAACATTATGCTCGAACACCTGAAAAAAGTGGCGGAAATTGCCGCCGCCCACGGTTTTGAGCCCATGATGTGGAGCGATATGTTTATCCGACTGCTCAACAACGGACATTACGACGCCGCGTCCGACGTCCAAATTCCCGATTACGTCGCCGCAAATGTCCCGAAGAACATAAAACTCGTGTATTGGGACTACTACCGCGACGACATAAAGCAATATGACGCTATGTTTGATTTGCACGCGGCCTTTACCGAAAACGAGACGGTTTTTGCCGGCGGAGCGTGGAAGTGGACGGGGTTTGCGCCCAAAAACAACATAAGCTGCAAGCGCACCAGCCTGGCGTTCGAATCGGCGGCCAAGCACGGCATAAAAAGCTTTTTCATGACCATGTGGGGCGACGACGGAGCGGAGTGTTCGTGGAACGCCGTTTTGCCCACGCTCAGCTATGTTGCCGATCTCGCGCACGGAGACAAGGAGCATGACGAATGTTTCGTCGCCATGACGGGGCTGGGATTCGGCGATTTCTGTCAGTTGGATATGCCGGACGAAGGCGGATACTGTCCGTCCAAAGTGCAGCTTTACAACGACTGTTTTACGGGGGTATTCGACACGATAATATCCTACGAGGAACAGGCGCGTTACAGAGATATAGCCGCGCGGCTTAAAAAACTGTCGCGCATACCCAGCCTTTATTCGTACGTCTTCGACTGCGAGGCAAAACTCGCGTCGGCGCTGGAAATAAAGGCTGTGCTCGGCAAACGCACGCGGGAGCTTTATATAAAATTAAAGACGGGCGACGAACAGTCGGTGCAGGAGACGCGCAAGTCTCTTAAAAAGCTGGTGGCAAAGGGTTATAAGCCGCTTATCAAGCTTCTTACGGCGTTTTACGACGCATTTAAAACGCAGTGGTACCGCGAAAACAAACCGATGGGGTTTGAAGTACAGGATATCCGCCTGGGCGGACTTATATGGCGCGTCGAACATTGCATGAAAGAATTGACAAAGCTGATAAACGGTGACGTTGCCGTCTTGCCGGAATTGGAGGAATATCAGGTTAGCGCCGATGTAAGCGGAGTAAATTATCATTGCAATTCTTACGGCAAAATTGTCAGCGCCAACAGACTGACATGATAAACGTGGTGTTGGTGGAGCCGGAAATTCCGCAAAATACCGGCAACGTAGCAAGGACCTGCGCCTGTACGGGCTGCGCGCTGCATCTGGTAAAGCCGTTCGGATTCGAAATAAGCGACCGCACCGTAAAACGCGCCGGTCTTGACTACTGGGACAAAGTCGAAATATATTATTATGACAGCCTGGAAGATTTTTTGCGCAAGCACAGCGGCGACAAACTGTTTTTTCTGACGACAAAGGCAAAAAAGAGTATTTACAGCGTCAGCTATCCCGACGACTGCTACCTGGTCTTCGGAAAGGAAACCAAGGGACTGCCCGAAAAATTGATATATGAAAATTACGAACAAGCGGTGCGTATTCCGATGATAGGACAGCTGCGTTCGCTAAATTTGGCCAATTCGGTGGCGATTGCGTTGTACGAAGCTTTGCGCCAGCACGATTTTTTCGGACGGGATACGCATTTTGATCAATAAAAAAATCCTCCTGCCGATCGCAGGGGGACTTTTTGTTAAACTTGTGCGGGGCGTTATGAAAGCCTGTCGCCGCGCTTTATAAACAGCCGCGGCAAAAGGGCGCCTGTTGCGGCGGCGGCAATGGCGCGCACCATCAAAACGCCGTCAAACCAGATAAAACACGGCAGATACACCAGCGCGCAGCAGGTAAAGGACAGGGCAAAGTCTACAAAAAATCGGGTGGTTTTAGTGAGTCGCGCCTTTTTTAGGACGATAAACGCCGCCGAGTACGCCGCCCCGGTAATAAAGGGAAGTAAAAGTATCAGTAGGCCGGGCATTACTTAAAAATCTTCTTTAAAAAAGGCTCTTTTTGTCCTTGATATGCGGCGGAGGCAATCTCCCCGCCGAACGAAAAGGTTTTATCTTTCTCGTTGTAGCCGCTTATAGTAAAGTTTTTGCCGGTAAAGGTCAGCGTTCCCATAGCGGTGGACAAGGTGACGCTGTCGCTTTTTACCGCCAGCACTTTCTCGACGCCGGTTACGGTAGCTTTTTGTTTTTCCTCGATGACAACCGAATGGCTGCCCGATGACGGTTTGTTTTCCATGATATCGCCTCCGCATAATATATATGCCGAATTTCCGTCGAAAATGACATTTTTTTCTTAAACGGTTGCTTTTTTTTGATTTACGCGTTATAATAAAAAGCAACGATACAAAGGCTTGATTTTTAGGCCGCGAGGGTAGTATGAATATCAATTTACAGCTTGCTCAGGAATTTAATCTCAAACAAAATTATGCGGACAACATTGTTTCGCTGATAGAAGAAGGCAACACCATTCCTTTCATTGCCAGGTACCGCAAGGAAATGCACGGCGGCTGCGACGACGCGCTGCTGCGTGATTTTAACGACCGGCTGACTTATCTAAAAAATCTCGAGAAGAGAAAGGAAGAAGTGCAATCTGCAATAGAAGGACAAGGCAAGTGGACGGACGAACTTGCCGCCGCTCTCGATAAGGCGGCGACGCTTACCGAAGTGGAAGACGTTTATCGTCCGTACAAACAAAAGAAAAAGACGCGCGCCTCTGTCGCCATCGAAAAGGGTCTGCAGCCGCTTAGCGATATCATCATGCAGCAGCAGGACCAACGCCCGATAGAGGAGATAGCGGCACAGTTTATCGATGCCGAAAAGGGCGTGGAAAGCGCGTCCGACGCGATTGCCGGCGCTCAGGACATCGTGGCCGAAACCATGTCCGACGACGCCGAGCTGAGGAAAGCGCTTAGAGAGATGCTCTTTGAAGAGGGCGAAGTTACGTCCTGCTACAATCCCAAGCAGGAAAACAGCGAAAAACTCGGCGTTTACGAAATGTACAAGCAGTTTACCGAAAAAATCAAGACGCTGCCCAGCCACAGAATTCTGGCGCTCAACCGCGGCGAAAAGGAAGACTGCCTTAAAGTCGAATTGCATTGCGACAGGGAAAAGGCGGTGGAAAAGATAAAAGCCAAGTATATTCACGGCGAAAATTTTGCGGACATTCTTGCCGCCGCAGCCGACGACAGTTACGACAGGCTTATATTCCCGTCGATAGAGCGCGAGGTGCGCAGCGACCTTACGGAAAAAGCCGACGAACAGGCCATCAAAATGTTCGAGGTCAACTTAAAGCCGCTTTTGATGCAGCCGCCGCTTAAAGGAAAAACCATCATGGGGCTCGATCCCGCGTACAGGACGGGCTGCAAAATCGCCGTAATCGACTCCAGCGGCAACGTTTTGGACCATACGGTAATTTATCCCACGCCGCCGCAAAACAAGAAGGAAGAGGCCAAAAAAACGCTTACGGACCTTATTCTCAAATATAATGTCGACGTAATATCCATCGGCAACGGAACGGCAAGCAAGGAATCGGAAATATTCGTCGCCGACCTCATAAAGACCTGTCCCCGAAAGGTCACCTATGCGGTGGTCAACGAGGCGGGCGCGTCGGTATATTCGGCAAGTAAGCTGGGAACGGAAGAGTTTCCGCAGTTCGATGTCACGGTACGCAGCGCCGTATCAATTGCGCGGCGGCTTTTGGACCCGTTGGCGGAGCTGATCAAGATAGACGTAAAATCGATAGGCGTGGGGCAATATCAGCACGACATGCCGCAAAAACGTCTTACCGAGGTGCTGGAAGGCGTGGTGGAAGATTGCGTCAACAGCGTGGGCGTCGACCTGAATACCGCGTCGTACAGTTTGCTCTCGTATGTCGCGGGACTTAACACCGCCATAGCCAAAAACATTGTCGAGTACCGAAAGACCAAAAAATTCACGCTGCGTTCACAGCTGCTGGAAGTGAGCAAGCTGGGCCCGAAGGCATACGAACAGTGCGCCGGATTTTTGAGAATTCTGGACGGCGGCGAAGCGCTGGACAACACCGGCGTTCATCCCGAAAGTTACGACGCGGCGAAAAAGCTGCTGGAAAAGTACGGATATACCGAACAGGACGTCGTAAAAGGCAATCTCGGCGAACTAAAAAACAAAGTGCTAAGGGACGGAACGGAAGCCGTTGCAAAGGAACTGGGCGTGGGCGAGATGACGCTTACCGACATGGTGGACGAAATCATGCGTCCCGGCAGAGATATCCGCGAAGAACTTGCGCCGCCGGTACTGCGTGCCGATCTCATGGACATAAACGACCTTAAAGTGGGCATGGAAATGACGGGCGTAGTGCGCAACGTCATCGACTTCGGAGCTTTTATCGATATAGGCGTTCATCATGACGGCTTGTGCCACATATCCGAAATAAGCGACCGCTATATCAAGCATCCGTCGGAGGCGCTCACTGTGGGGCAGACGGTCAAGGTCAAGGTAATAGGCGTCGACCCGGTGAAAAACAGAATAAATCTGTCCATAAAGCAGGCGAGCGGATATATATCGCAGCAGCCGGCGGGGGCCGATAAGTCAGCCCGGCAGCAAAAAAAGCCCGGCGCGGCAAAGGGCGCCAAAAAGCCCGACAGGCAAAACAATCTTGACGCCATGTTAAAAGCGCTGCAAAACAAGTTTAACAGAAAATAACAAGTTACAGTAAGAGGAGTAACATCATGAAAATCATATATAAAGACGGAACGGTGGCGGAATGTCCCGAAGAACTCGAACTTCACGTTTTGAGACATACCGCGGCGCACATAATGGCCCAGGCAATAAAGCGTCTGTATCCCCAGGCGGACTTCGGGTACGGTCCCGCAACGGAAAAAGGATTTTACTATGACGTCGATTTGGGCGATACCAAACTGACGGACGAAGATCTTGCGCGCATCGAAGACGAAATGCACAAGATAGTCAAGGAAAATCTGCCCATAAAGCCTTTCGTTTTGCCGAGAGAAGAGGCCATCGCTCTCATGCGCGAGCGCAACGAAAAATACAAAGTGGAACATATAGGCGATTTGCCCGAAGACGAGGAAATAAGTTTTTATGAGCAAGGCGAATACGTCGACATGTGCGTGGGTCCGCATTTGTGTTACACGAAAGAGCTTAAAGCCTTTAAGATTACGCACCAGTCGGGAGCCTACTGGAAAAACGATAAAAATAACAAAATGCTCACCCGTATAGGCGGCATAGCTTTCCGCACGCAGGCAGAGCTGGACGAATATCTCAAACTTTTGGAAGAGGCGGAAAAGCGCGACCACCGCAAAATCGGCAAGGAAATGGAATTGTTTATGTTCTGCGACGAAGGCCCCGGTTTCCCGTTTTTCCTGCCCAAAGGAATGGCAATAAAAAATGCTCTTATCGACTATTGGCGCGAAATACACACGCGTGAAAATTACGTAGAGGTGTCCACGCCGCTGATAATGAATCGTCACTTGTGGGAGACGAGCGGCCACTGGGACCACTATAAAGACAATATGTATTCCACAATAATAGACGATGAAATATATTGCATAAAGCCCATGAACTGCCCGGGAGGCGTCATGGTTTATCGCAGCAAGCCTCACAGCTACCGCGAACTGCCGCTGCGCATAGGCGAATTGGGCATAGTGCACCGCCACGAACTTAAAGGCGCGCTGCACGGTCTGTTCCGCGTGCGCTGCTTTACTCAGGACGATGCGCACATCTTTATGCGCAAAGAGCAAATCACCGACGAAATAATGGGCGTCGTCCGCCTTATAGACGAGGTGTACGCGAAATTCGGCTTTGAATACTTTGTCGAACTGTCCACCCGCCCCGAAAACAGCATGGGCAGCGACGAAGATTGGGAAGCCGCCACCGACGGACTTAAAGCCGCGCTTGCGAAAATGGGTCTGGATTATACGATAAACGAAGGCGACGGAGCTTTTTACGGTCCCAAAATCGACTTCCATCTTAGAGATTCGCTGGGAAGAACGTGGCAGTGCGGCACCATACAGCTGGACTTCCAGATGCCGCTTAATTTCAATCTCGAATATGTCGACGAAAAAGGCGAACGTCAGCGTCCCATCATGATACACCGCGTCTGTTTCGGTTCGATAGAGCGTTTTATAGGTATTCTCACCGAACATTTTGCCGGTAAATTCCCCGTATGGCTTGCGCCCACACAGGTTAAAGTGCTCACTTTGCCGGGAACGGACGAAACCTACGCCCGCGAAGTGTACGAAAAACTGCGCGGCGCCAAGGTGCGCGTAGAACTGGATGACCGCAACGAAAAAATAGGCTATAAAGTGCGCGAAGCGCGTCAGGTTGACCGTGTTCCGTATATGCTCATAATCGGCAAAAACGAAATTGAAAACAAAACCGTCTCCGTTCGCGACCGCGAAACCGACAAGACGGAGAGCATGACCATGCAGCAGTTTACGGATATGCTGCTTGACAAAATTCAAAAGCGCGCATAATATTTGCCGCGTAAACAACAGTACAAAATTAAAATCGGCGTCCGCTTAGGCGGCGCCCTTTTTGATATAAAGGCGTCACCCCCCCCAATAAAGGCCGCCAAGGATATATGCAATCTTGCAGGCGGAAAATCTTAATCTACGGGGCGGCTATAAGCCCGTAACAGTCCATTGTTTTTTCATGAAGAAGTAAAAAATCGGCCAAGGCAAAACAATCTGCGCTTTAAAAACGGGACGCAAGCTCACAGCCGGCGGCTCGAGTAAATTCTCTGCCGCTTTTTTTATTTTTGAGCGCGTAAATAAAACGGAAAAAATCGGCCGCAAAGTATTGCTAAAATACGACAGCGGGTGTATAATATATAAAAAAGGCGAGGAAAATAAGGAAAATGACAAACGTAGAAGAGGCAAGACGGGCACTTAGCGAAAAGCCGTTAAAATCTACCAGCATAAACCGCATAAGAATTTTGCACAAACTTAAAGACAAATATTCCGGTCTTTTGCAGCCGCTTAGATTTGCCGCCGTAATGAATGATTTTTTAAGCGAAATAGACACCCCGCTTGAAAAAAACGACATCATTGCGGGCAGATGCGTCGATAAGCCGCTGGACGAAGAGGAGGAAAACCTTTATCGGGAATTTGTCGCCGACAAGGACAATCTTTACAGCAATACATTGTTCGAGGTGGGGCATTGCACATTCGACTGGGACGACCTTATAGACAAAGGACTTACGGGGCTTAAAGAGCGCGCTTTAAGCAGTCTCGAAAAAAACAGCGCCGACGAGGACAAGTGTGTGTTTCTGCGCGGCGCTATTGGCTTTTATGACGCGATGACGGCGTTTGCTCTAAGATATTCGGAGGCGGCAAAGGCAAAGGGAATGACGTCGGTGGCTAACACCTTATATGCCGTGGCCACGCGCGCGCCGCAGACTTTTTTGGAGGCGATGCAGCTATACTGGCTGGTGGCGTTTGTCGACTGCGCATATATCACCGCCAATCCCACTTTGTCGCTGGGGCGGCCGGACAGGTTTTTGTATAAGCTTTATAAGAGCGACCGCGAAAAAGGCGTCGGCGACGACGAAATAAGACGTATAATTATCGACTATTACTGTAAGCACAATCTGATAATGGGCAGAGGCGAACATCAGCGCGGCGACGAAAGCAATACGACGGGTTGGTCGCGTATTCTTAATTTTGACGCGCCGCAGTACCTGCACCTTGCCGGCACCGATGAAAACGGTAAGCCTGCCGTAAACCGTCTGACGCAACTGTTTGCCGAATGTATTCAGCCGGGTCTTAAAAATCCGGTGGTCGTGGTGCGCTATTACGAAGGCATGGCGAAGGACTGTCCCGATCTTTGGGCTACGCTCACGGAAAAGGCGCTCAAAAGCTGTTCGCTTATGTTTTACAACGACAACGACGTCATCTCGGCTTTCAAAAAAATGGGCGTGCCCGCTAAGGACGCGCGCGATTACGAACATTTCGGGTGCAATTGGGCGGGACTGGGCAAAAATTCATGCTGGATGCTTATGGCACCGCGATCTCGGCATTTTTCGCCCGATATGACGGCCGAAGAACGCGAAGAACTTAAAGTAAATTATTACCGCACATTCACCGACGGCGGCTGGGCGGAAGATTTTATGATAATAGCGCACGAATTGGCCGGCGGCTCCGTTCCGCCCCGCAGCATAGACGATTTTTATGCCGCTTTTATGGCAAGGGTGGAAAAATTCATCGCCTTCAAGCTGGAAAAAATAAAAAAGGAATTGGAAGTACGCTGCCGCCACGCTTCCGCCGTTATCACTTACGGGGACTGTTTCCGCGTGCCGCCCATAGAGACGGGTACGGCAAACAACGCCTTCGCCGCGAAATGGTATTTCGAAATACAGACGCTTGTTTGTTTTGCGTCGCTTGTCGATAATTTTACGGTGGTGGACAAACTGGTTTATCGCGACAAAAAATATTCGCTGCAACAGTTGCTGGCGGCGACGGACGCCGACTATGAGGGCTATGACGAGATTTTTGCCGACTGTCGGGCGGTTGCTAAATTCGGCAGCGACGAACAGCTAAGCAACTATCACGCCCGCCGCGTCCTTACGCAGTATCTGGATATTATGCGTCGCCTTGCAGTACCTTACGCGCGTAAGTACGGGATAGTGTTGATGCCGTCGGTGGAAAGCGATACGAACAATATCAAAATGGGCAGCGCTTGCGGCGCCACGTTCGACGCCCGAAAGGCGGGGGAGCCCTTTTCGCAAAACATGCGTCCCGCCTTCGGAGCGTGTACGTCGGGATTTGTCGGCATGCTGTCGGCGCTGCTAAAACTGCCCATGGACGGTTTGGCGTCGGGCGCTCTTAACGTCGACATACAACCGCAAAACTATGCCGGAGAAAGCGGCAGAGAACTGCTCGGCAAGATAGTCGCGGCATATCTCGATAACGGCGGACTGCACATGCAGATAAGCTGTCAAAGCGTCGACGAACTGCTGGACGCTCAGATTCACCCCGAAAGACATCGCGACCTCATGGTGCGTGTCACCGGTTACAGCGGAATTTTCGTGGATATGAGTAAAGAAATGCAAAATTATGTAATAGAGAGGTTAAAACAATGAACAGACTTAAAATCGCGTCGCTGGAAGTAAGCGGCGTATGTCTCGGAGCCATGAACTTCGGCACTACAACGCCCGAAAAAGACGCTTTTGAAATTTTGGACGCTTTTGTCGCGGCGGGCGGAAACTTTATCGACACGTCCAATAATTACGCGCACTGGCAGGGAACGGGCGACGAAAGCGAAACCGTGCTTGGCAGATGGCTGGCTTCACGTGGCAACAGGGACAAGGTGGTTATCGCAACGAAAGTGGGATTTGACCGCCACGGCAGCGGCCAGGGACTAAAGAGAAGTCAGATAGAATATTGGATAGACGAAAGCCTTAAAAAATTGCAAACCGATTACGTCGATTTGTATTACGCCCATACCGACGACCCCGATACGCCTTTGGAAGAGACCATGTCGGCGTTCGATACGCTGGTAAAGAAGGGAAAGGTGCGTCTTTTGGGCGGCAGCAATTATGACGTCTGGCGTTTTGACGACGCCAACTACGTCGCCGAAAAAAACGGTTTTACGCCGTATTCGGTTATGCAGCAGCGCTTTACATACCTTTACGAACGCGTCGACGCCGTGCCCAAGTATAAGTACAACGAATTTACCTCGCGTGAAAGACTGCGTTTTTTGCGCGCGCGCAACATTCCGTTGGTGGCGTATTCCTGCTTGGCAAAGGGAGGATATTCCGCGCCGGAGCGGTTTTTGTCCGAAGTGGTGACGGGAAAGCGCTACGAAACGCTTGCGGATTTGGCAAAGCAAAAAGGCGTATCCCCTTCCGCGCTGGTAATTGCATGGCTTGTAAATTTGTATCGTATGCCCGACTGCCCGCGGGTCATCCCGCTGTTCTCGTCGTCGAAAATGCCGCACTTTCTTGAAAATCTTTCCGGCTGCGAGATAAATTTGTCCGACGAAGAGATGGAAACTTTGACCAAGGCATGAAAACTCCGCTGATTTTTGACATAGTTCGCTCCTCCACGGTGGACGGACCGGGCGTGCGCACCACGGTGTTTTTTAAGGGGTGCAATCTCAGATGCCGCTGGTGCCACAATCCGGAAGGACAGGATCCCCGTGCTCAGCCGGCATTTTTTGCCGAAAAGTGCCGTCATTGCGGAGCGTGCGTACGTTTTTGCACTGCCGACGAGTGCAATCTTTGCGGCAGATGCGTGGATATCTGCATTAGCGGCGCGCGCCGTATTTACGGAAAACGCATGACCCCGCGGGAAATTCTAAAAGTCGTAACGGCCGACAGACTTTTTTACGATGCGACGGGCGGCGGAGTGACGTTTTCCGGCGGGGAGTGTATGCTTTATCCCGAATTTCTGGCGCAATGCGCCGCACTTTGCAAAGAGCGGCAAATAAACGTCGCCATCGATACGGCGGGCAACGTGCCTTTTGAAAATTTCGAAAAAATTCTGCCCTATGCCGACGGTTTTTTGTACGACATAAAATGCATTACGCCAAAAACGCACAAACTTTTTACCGGGGCCGACAACCGGCTTATTTTGAGTAATTTCGAAAAATTGTTGGCTTTGGGTGCAAAAATCACCGTTCGCGTTCCCCTTATAGAGCAGTTTAACGACGGAGACGAACTGCGGCTTATACAAAGTTATCTCAACGGCAAAAACGTAAAAGTCGAATATCTGGCCTATCACGCCATGGGCGAAAACAAAAGGCGTGCGCTTACGGACAATAAATTTTTTAAAAAAGTTAAC
>USEG01000011.1 GCA_900553555.1 uncultured Clostridia bacterium | reverse complement strand
TTTTTCAATCCAGCCGCCCGTCATAAAAAAGGTTGCCTTCACTTTGTGTTTTTTCAGCGTGGCAAGAAGTGATGCAGTATCATCGTTTCCCCAAGCCGCATCAAAGCTGATTGAAATCTGCGGTTTTTCTTTTTCTACACAGTAGATGGGAAGTTCTTTTTCATGAAGCAGAGATTCATTGAAAACGGCACGGTTTTCCGGATAAACAAAAAAACTTGTTGCGAGCAAAGCAAAGGATGTCAGGACGATGGCACCGATTTTTGTAAAAAGAATCAGTTTTTCCCGTTCTTGTTCGATGTTCATAGATTACCCCGCTATGGTTTTGCTATAGTTTATGGAGAGAAAATGCTTATTATGACAGGAAATCTTTTTTCTTTGCAAGTGTGTATGAATATGGTAAGATTACTACATAAGAAAATTTATGAATGAATCATTTACAAATGGAGGGATATCATGAAAAGAAGAAATTTATTGGCAGCAGTGCTTAGCTTTTCGCTGGTAATAGGGATGAGTGCACCGGTGGATTTGGCGCAGGAGAGTAAGAAAACTCAGACCGCAGTATCCATCGAGGATTCGGTCGGTGACACGTCAAAGTATGGCTATCTTCCAATTCATCGGAAACTATTAAATTCGGATGATTTGTCATCCGGCAGAAAGAAAAAGGCAGCAAAGACAACGATTCCGTCATCGTTTGATGCCAGAGAGGAAGGGTTATTGACGAATATCAAAGATCAGGGAGAAACGGGTATGTGCTGGACCATGTCTGTGATGGGAGCGTCTGAGGCAGATATTATACAAGATGGCTCTGAAGAATCTCCGGATTTGTCAGAATATCATTTGGCATACTCGACATACAACAAAGCCGACGATCCACTTGGTTTGACGGTAGGGGATATTTGCAGGCCAAGAGAGAAGAATAATGATTTGTATGGCTGGGGCGGAAATTCCGTTTCGGAAAACGTGGGAGTCAAACATTTATTAAATATAAAGACCGTTGCCGAAAGGAGGGAAAATATGCTTTGGTTCAGAGCACCCGAAAAAATTTATATCAAAAAAGGTTGCCTGCCGGTGGCTCTCGACGAGCTTAAAACCGTCCTGGGCAAAAAGAGATGCTTTATCGTGACGGACAGCTTTTTGTACAGCCACGGTTTCGTCCGTCCCATAACCGAAAAATTAAGTCAGATGGGAATAGAGTACACGACCTTCTTTGACGTCGAACCCGATCCCACTCTTGCCAGCGCGAAAGCCGGCGCTAAGCAAATGCTGGATTTTAAGCCCGACTGCATAATAGCTCTGGGCGGCGGTTCGGCGATGGACGCGGCAAAAATCATGTGGGTGCTGTACGAACATCCCGAAGCGGACTTTATGGACATGGCGATGCGCTTTATGGACATAAGAAAGCGCATCTACACATTCCCGAAGATGGGCGAGAAGGCGTATTTTATAGCGGTGCCGACGTCGGCGGGCACAGGCTCGGAGGTTACACCCTTCGCCGTCATTACCGACGAGAGCACGGGCGTAAAATATCCGCTCGCCGATTACGAACTTCTGCCCGACATGGCCATTATCGACACGGATTTCCACATGACGGCGCCCAAAGGGCTTACGGCCGCGTCCGGAATAGACGCCGTGAGCCACTGCCTGGAAGCATACGCGTCCATGATGGCGACCGACTATACCGACGGACTGGCGCTTAAAGCGCTCAAAACCATTTTCGAATATCTTCCCATGGCATACGACAACGGTCAGACGGATGTCGTCGCCCGCGAGAAAATGGCCAATGCCGCGACAATGGCGGGCATGGCGTTTGCCAACGCGTTTTTGGGAGTATGCCACTCCATGGCGCACAAGCTGGGCGCCTTCCATCACATTCCGCACGGCATAGCAAACGCGTTGATGCTGGACGAAGTGATACGATTCAACGCTGCCGAAGTTCCCAATAAAATGGGCACTTTCCCGCAGTACGACAGGCCGCACACGCTCGAAAGATATGCGCAGGTGGCCGAATATCTGGGGCTTAAAGGCAAAAACAACGCGGAAAGCCTTGAAAACCTTATCCACGCGCTGGACAAACTCAAAGCGCGCGTGGGCATCAAGCCGACGATACGCGACTATGTACCCGACGAACAGAGTTTTCTTGCGCAGTTGGACGAAATGACGCGTCAGGCGTTTGACGATCAATGCACGGGCGCCAATCCCCGCTATCCGTTGATGAGCGAAATAAAACAGATGTATCTAAACGCGTATTACGGTAAAAGCTTTAAAGAAGAGCCCCTTCCCGATGCGGGCGAAAGCGCCGATGACGAACACAACTTCAAACAAGCGTACAGAAGAGAGAAAAGCGGCGTTATTGGCACGGCCAAGGAGGACTGAGCAATGAATTTTGACAGAGTTATTGCCATAAGAAACAACAAAACCGTTTATCGCGACGGCGACAACTGCATAAAGCTGTTCGGCGCGGACTTTAGAAAAAGCGATATATTAAACGAAGCGCTTAATCAGGCGCGCGTCGAAGAAACGGGGCTGAGCATTCCGCACGTAAGGGCCGTAACCGTTTACGACGGCAAGTGGGCGATAGTGTCCGACTTTATAAAAGGCAAGACTCTTGCCGAACTCATGAAAGAAAATCCCGGGGAAAAAAGCCAATATCTCGATAAATTTGTGGACATTCAGATGTCAATACACAAAAATAGCTGCCCGCTTCTCACAAAGCAAAAGGACAAATTCAGCAACAAGATTGCCGCGACTGATCTGGACGCCACCACGAGATATGACTTGTACACGCGTCTTCAGGCCATGCCCAACCATTCCAAACTTTGTCACGGCGACTTCAATCCCTCCAACGTCATAATGGGGGAGGACGGCAACGCCTACGTCATCGACTGGTCGCACGCCACCATAGGCAATGCTTCGGCGGACGTGGCGCGCACATATCTGGTGTTTTGGCTTAGCGGCGACATAAGCGGAGCGGACGAATATCTCGATTTGTACTGTAAAAAAAGCGGTACGGAAAAAGGTTATATTCAAAAGTGGATGCCGATAGTGGCGGCCTCGCAGCTCACTAAGGGCAATGCAAACCAACGCGAATTTCTCATGACGTGGATAAACGTCGTGGATTATGATTGACAAGCTAAAAATTCTATTACTTAAGGAGAGAAATATATGTTGAAAATCAAAGTATGTATCGGTAGTTCGTGCCATATCAAAGGCGCCCGCCAGGTTGTCGAAAATCTGCAGTACCTGATAGGCGAAAACAAACTGGGCGATAAAGTGGACCTTAGCGGCACCTTTTGTATGGGCAGATGCCAGGAAGGCGTTTGCGTAACCGTAAACGACGAGTTCTTTTCGGTAAGCCCCGATACCGTCGAAGAATTTTTTAACAAACAGATACTCGCGAGGGCATAAAAATGGTAGTGGTCAAAGTATGCGTCGGCAGTTCGTGCTTTATAAAAGGCGCGTCCGAGATCGTCGAAATGATGGAAAAAAAGGTGAGCGAAGGCAAGCTGGACGGCGAAATCGTGCTTGTGGGCAGTTTTTGCGCAGGCAAGTGCAACCGTATCGGCGTCACAGTCACCGTTGACGACGACGTATATACGGGCATTACAAAGGAAAATTTCGAAAAATTCTGGACGGAAAACGTAATGAGCCGCTTAGCCGCTCAGCGCTAACGCGTCGGCTCAAAGGAGGCAGATATGACAAGTTGTCTTACGCTAAAAAAATCCAATTGCAAAAACTGTTATAAATGTATAAGGCATTGCCCCGTCAAGTCTATACGTTTTTCCGCCAATCAGGCGCACATAATAGAAGACGAATGTATTTTGTGCGGACAGTGTTTTGTCGTGTGTCCGCAAAACGCGAAACAGATTGCCAGCGAAACGGAAAAGGCGAAAGTGCTCATCCAGTCGGGCGCTCCCGTTTATGCCAGCATAGCCCCGTCGTTTATCGCGAATTACGACGGAGCGGGTATTGCCGGCATGAGAAGCGCGCTAAAAAAGCTGGGCTTTACAGACGTTGAGGAGACGGCGATAGGCGCGTCCATCGTCAAGACCGAATACGAAAAAATGCTGGCGGAAAAAGACCACGATATCATTATTTCGTCGTGCTGCCACTCGGTAAACCTGCTCATACAGAAGTATTTTCCGCAGCAGCTTCCGTATCTTGCCGACATAATGTCGCCCATGCAGGCGCACGCCCAAAACATCAAGCAGCGTTTTCCCGACGCAAAAGTAGTGTTTATCGGACCGTGCGTAGCAAAAAAGGACGAGGCGGAACATTATAAAGGGCTGGTCGACGCCGTGCTTACATACGAAGATCTTGCCAAATGGATGCAGGAAAAGGACGTTACGATAGAAAAGGACTGCGACAACGACGATTACAGCCGCGCCAGGTTTTTCCCCACGACGGGCGGAATACTCAAAACCATGGAAAAGCTGTCGGACTACACCTATATGGCGGTGGACGGAGTGGAAAACTGCATTGCGGCGCTAAAAAACATCGCAAGCGGCACGGTTCACAAATGTTTTATCGAAATGTCGGCGTGCGTTGGCAGCTGCGTAGGCGGACCCGTCATGGAAAAATACAGAAATTCGCCCATACAAAACTATGCGGCGGTGTCTAACTATGCCGGAAAGCACGATTTCAAGGTGGCGCAGCCCACCCACAGTCAGCTGGAAAAAAACTTTTCGGTAATAGAAAAGAAAGCGGCGGTTCCTTCCGAATTGGAAATACAGGAAATTCTCAAAAAGATGGGCAAAACCCGTCCCGAGGACGAACTGAATTGCGGCTCCTGCGGATACGATACCTGTCGCGAAAAAGCGGTGGCTATATTCCAGGGCAAGGCGGAAATATCCATGTGTCTGCCCTTCTTGAAGGAAAGAGCGGAGAGTTTTTCCGACTGTATTGTCAACAATACGCCCAACGGACTTATTGTGCTCAACGAAAATCTCGAAGTGCAGCAGATAAACGCCGCCGCGCGGAAGATTATGAATATACGTTCGGCGTCCGACGTATTGGGCGAGGAAGTGGTGCGCATACTGGATACGGAAATATTCATGCGCGTTCTGCGAACAAAACGCAGCGTTCGCGACGAAAGAACCTATCTTGCCGAGTACAAAAAATATGTCGAACAGACCGTAATTTACGACGAGACATACCACTTGCTTATATGCATTATGCGCGACATTACCGATGAGGAAAACGAGCGCGCCAAGAAGGAAAGCATTTCGCGGCAGACCGTGGAAGTGGCGGACAAAGTCGTGGATAAGCAAATGCGGATAGTGCAGGAAATAGCCTCGCTTCTCGGTGAAACCGCCGCCGAAACCAAAATCGCATTGACAAAGCTCAAGGAGTCTATAACCGATGAATGATCTGTGCGTTGACATCGGCTGGAAAAGCATAAATCATTACGGCGAGCAGCTGTGCGGCGACCATGTGGACGTGGTGGATCAGGGCGAAAATTCGCAGGTCATCGTGCTTGCCGACGGCTTGGGCAGCGGCGTAAAGGCCAGCATTTTGTCGACGCTGACCGCCAAGATAATATCGACCATGATGGCGGAAGGACTGTCTTTGGAAGATTGCGTCGAGACCATTGTCGCAACGCTTCCCATATGTTCTACGCGAGGAGTGGCATATTCGACGTTTACGATAGTGCACATTGTCGACAGCCGCACTGCCGAAATTATAGAATACGACAACCCGCAGGTCATCATTCTGCGCGACGGCGAAGAGTACAAGTGCCAGCGCATGGAGATGAACATCGTGGGAAAAAAAGTGTACAAATCGCAGTTCGATTTGCGCGACGGCGATTTTATCATAGCGATGAGCGACGGCTGTCCGCACGCCGGCATGGGTCTTAAATACAACTTCGGCTGGAAACGGGACGAAATCGCTTCGTTTATGTTGGGGCAGGTGTACGTCGGATATACCGCAAAAACGCTGTCCACCATTCTCATCGACGAAGTGCAGCGCCTGTACGCCGGCAAGCCCGGCGACGACGCGACGGCGTGCGTTGTAAAGGTGCGGCGACGTGAACCCATGAACATTTTGTTCGGACCGCCTTCCAATCCCGACGACGCCAACCGGATGATGTCGCTGTTCTTTTCAAAGGAGGGCAAACATATCGTCTGCGGCGGTACCACATCTTCGATAGCCGCCAGATATCTCGGTAAACCCGTAAAGACCAGCCTTAATTTTGAAAAGAGCGATATTCCGCCCATTGCCGAAATCGAAGGCGTCGATTTGGTGACGGAGGGCGTCATCACCATGAACAGAGTGGTCGAATACGCTCAGGACACGCTAAACGAAAACAAACTGTACGAAAAGTGGAGCATGGGGCACGACGGAGCGTCGCTTATAAGCAGAATGTTGTTTGAAGAGGCCACCGATATCAACTTTTATGTCGGAAAAGCCATCAATCCCGCGCACCAGAACCCTGATTTGCCCATAAATTTCAATATTAAAATGAACCTTGTCGAACAATTGTCCAAATGTCTTAAACAGATGGGCAAAAAAATCAAAGTAAGTTATTTTTAAGGATGCATTATGAGAAAATTTGATACAAAAGTACAATATTTGAAGTATAAAGTGCTGCGCGAAGTGGCGCGTCAGGCATGGAACGACACTTTGGTGGAAAACGCCATCAATATTCCCAACATAATTGTTCCGGGCAAAATTCCCACCATGCGGTGCTGCGTTTACAAAGAGCGCGCCATTCTCGCCGAGCGCGTCAAACTTGCGATGGGCGGCAACAAATCCAATCCCAACGTAATAGAAGTCATAGATATCGCCTGCGACGAATGCCCCATGGGCGGGTATGAGGTTACAAATTCCTGCCGCGGCTGTCTTGCTCACCGCTGCGAGGACGCCTGCCGTTTCGGCGCCATTACGTTTGACCAAAACCACGTCGCGCATATCGATAAAACCAAGTGCAAGGAATGCGGAGCCTGTTCGAAGGTTTGTCCTTACAGCGCCATTCACAACTACAAGCGCCCCTGCGAGAGCGCCTGCAAAATCAAGGCAATTTCCGTCGGCGACGAGAAGCAGGCGGTAATAGACAACAACAAGTGCATTGCCTGCGGAGCGTGCGTCTATCAGTGTCCGTTCGGCGCGATAAGCGACAAGTCGTATATTCTCAACGTCATCGACATTCTCAAAAAGAGCCAGCAGGATAAGTCCATCAAGACGTACGCGGTGGTAGCTCCTTCCATATCCAGTCAGTTTACGTATGCCAAACTCGGGCAGGTGGTTACCGGCCTCAAAAAGCTGGGATTCCACACCGTCATCGAGGCGGCGCTGGGCGCGGACATGGTAGCTCAGGCCGAGTCGAAAGAATTGGCCGAGAAGGGCTTTTTGACCAGTTCATGCTGTCCCGCATTTGTCAGCTATATCGAAAAGGCTTTCCCGCAGATGACGCCCTATGTTTCGCACAATCTTTCGCCCATGGCCACTATTTCCAAGTACATTAAGGAACACGAAGAAAACTGCCGCATTGTATTCATCGGACCGTGCACGGCGAAAAAAGGCGAAGTAAGAAAAGACAGCGTCAAGCCGTACGTGGATGAAGCAATCACCTTTGAAGAATTGCAGGCGCTTTTCGACAGCAAGGATATAGATATTACCACGCTTGAAGAGGGCGTTTTGGACAATGCATCGTACTTTGGCAGAATATTCGCCCGCTGTGGTGGACTAGCCGACGCCGTTGCCGAAGGACTTAAAGAACAAGGCCTTACCGATTTTCAGCTTAAAGCCTGTTCGTGCGACGGAATAGAAGAGTGCCGCATAGCGCTGCTCAAAAAGAGCAAAAACATGCTGGACGCCAACTTTATTGAAGGCATGGCGTGCGTGGGCGGATGCATAGGCGGAGCAGGTTGTCTTACGCACGGCGAAAAAAACAAAGCCGAAGTTGATAAGTATGGCAAACAGGCATACGAAAAGACTATTTCGGACGCCATTTCGGTGCTAAAAACCGATATAAAATAACGTAAATCATTAAAAAAGGCTCTGCGCTTTAAAAGTGCGGAGCCTTTTATTTTAGTATTCATGTAGAGCAAAAATCATTGCAGTAGGGGGACGGAGTTGCCGCAAAGGGCGCGGCGAAGCATAGAACAATCGCGGTTTTAACCTATTGTCAGGTTTTCGGGCGAAACGCCGCTTTTTAGCTGATTGACCAGGTATTTTCCTACGGCAAGCGCAAAGGTGGTGTCGTGTTCGGTCTTTTCAACAAACGGCAATCTAAAATGTATATCGCACGATGCAATAAGATTCAGCTGCCTGCCGGAGCCGGAATATATATTCTCGTCCAGCGGCTGCATTTGGAAAATAAAGGTTCTGTTGGTCGTTCCAGTATAGTTATAATCGATATCGCATGATGTTGTCACTATGATATACTCATCGCCGGGGAAGTCGGCCCTTATTTCGACTGTATCGCCGTTTTCAAGAGTAATTTGGTTTACGGGAGCGCCGTTTTCGTCGGTGGTAAACGCGGTGTCGCTGTAAACGGAATTAATGGTTACCGGGTCGCCGATATCTTCAGGATTGAAAGCAATTCTTTGCATATCGTTTTGGGAAACCGCATAAAACTGCATACATACGTCCATGTAATATATATAAGCCGCGTTATTTGGGATAAGTTTATTATCCGGAGAGGGGGCCTTGCCATCGATTATTGTCTGAATATAATTTTTTACTTGGTCTTCCGGCATGGGAGTTTCAAAAATTCCGCTGGCAAGAAATGTACTGTCGACTTCGGCTTCGGCGAATCCGCCGGTTTTATAAAATTTCATCCTTTGAATTGTTATGCCCACGACTTCTTCGCCTTTAGTTATTATAAAAGCATAGTGGGTAGTATTTTTCGTAAATGCATACTGATAACCGGAGTTGCCTAAGCGCGCCACCGGCTGGAAATCTTCCGACCCGCTTACGTCATTGTTTGTTATAACCATTTGTTTTACTACAAGCTCCGGATCTTCGGCATAATAATAAGCGGTTTTATTGCCTAATGAAATCTGAGCAGATAATGGTCCCGAAAGGTCCAAATGCATATAAAACGGCTTATCTTCATATGTGCCGGATATGTCGAAATCGGAAAATATATCCTGATAAAATGTAAATGAGAGTCTGTCGTTAATATAATTTCCATTACTTCTCATGAAAACCGAAATGTCATACTGAATATCCCTTAGCTGTTCCATAGAGGTAGCCGCGTCGATTTTAGTTATAAAATCATCAATTATGTCCTGATAAAAGATGGACATTAATTGCGGATTGTCAAGGGTGGAGGGATAGGCAGTCAGGTCTTTGATAAAGCCGTCTTTCAAATTTTGCATTTCTATTTGCAGCTGTTTTTCTTTATCGACTTTGTTATCGCCGCAGGCAGCAAATGTTAGTGTTGCAAAGCATAAAATAATTATCAATAATGATAATATAATTTTCTTTGTTTTCATAAAAAATCTCCTAATAATTACATTTCACGACCAATAGGCCTGTTTCCTATATATTGCGCTTGATTCCAAGAATAAGTTTGGAGATTTAAAAAGCCTCCTTTCCATGTAAGAGTAGTAAGATTAGGTCCTGAAACCGATGAGTTAGAATAGGTATTATTTTGCAAATAGTTGCTATACGATAGTCCTGAAATCAAGCCCATTTCGGGTGCAAATGATCTTCCGCCATGGTCAGCATCCACATAATCGCTGGCACATATTAGTTTCGAGTTGGAAACACTGCATGCTTTGACTTTTAGGACATAGGAATCTGTTGCTTCCAATGGCATAATGTTTAAGCCTGAAATACCGCCGACATAAGCGTAGTGGTATGCAGGATAGTAAGACGGGAGAAGATCGGGGAAACCGTTATAACAACTGATTTCAGTTGAGTATAAAGCGCTATTCTCAACTACTCCATAGTTAGTGGCGGCAATACCGCCTGCTGTACCATAATATAAGCTAAGGCCGGACGACGAAACGGAACAGTTGGTGACAGTAGAATTGTAATCATTGATTCCGCAAATACCGCCTAAATCACCGGCGAGTGCGGCATGAAAATTTGTTACGTGGCAGTTGTTTATCGTTCCGTCTGTACCATTGTGTCTATTGATACCACAAATTGCGCCTACATATGATCTTACGCTCGACATAATTGTAATTTCGGCATAATATTGTATGTTGCCGACATTACATCGTCTAATTTCACCATTATTTTCGGCAGCTATAACTCCGACTGTTATTGTTTTTGATAAATCTACATTACCAGTGATATTGATATAAGAGTTGATAAAGTTTAAATCGTGTATCTGTCCTTGATTGGTTAAGATAAAACCGTATTTTCCTATTTTGTTGCCTTTGAATTTTAATCCGCTTACCGTATATCCGTTTCCATAAATATTACCACTGAAGTTTTCTATAGGTTCCCAAGTTTCAGTGTTTGAAATAGAGACGCTTGCCGAAAATTCCCAGCCTTTATTAGGGAAATAACGTATATTGTTTAAGTCTTCATACGAGTCTATTACATAGTTGTTAGTAAGAACATTATATTCAAACGGGTCAGTATATTTTATGTAATATATAGGACTATTATAAACCACATCATCTTTTCCTATATATATGTCAAATATATCAATGCCCTCTGACGACCATAGCCTGTCGTTTGATGGTTCATAATTATAAATAAGTATTTTTGAGGCCCCGGGCTTATGTTTCCAAACATTTGTGTCTTTATCATAGCGCATAAAATGATAATCAGTAATATTATCATTGGAATCTATTGCGAGGCGGACACAAAGTAAAGTTTCATCGCTTTGTATATTTGTTGGTAATGTTGTGCTAAAAGAAATGTCGGAAAAATGTAGTGCCAACATATCTTTTTCGATTGTATCAAGGTATTGATCGATAGTTGTTAGTTCATTATAATCTATACCACAGAAATTGCCTATATTATACCCCTGACCATTTGGACTTTGCGCAATATGGAATCTATTAAGTGCGAAGGCATAACAATTATATTTACTGAGCCATTTTTCTAAATTATCATTATAATATTGTTCATAAGACGGATCCACAATGCTGTCCTGCAAAGCGGACGAAGAACTGTCATCAGAGGCTTCGACATAAGTAGTGTTGCCTAATGCGGTAAAAGTAAATGCGCATATACTGATGATAAGTAACGCCAACATAAATCTTTTTATTTTCATATTTATTTCCTCCGCATTAATTTTGCTATTTGTACTTATATTATATCGCGAGACAATCGATATGTCAATAGCAAGTGGAAAAATTTTGAAAATTTTTGCAAATTCGGTGAAATTTATTTAAAAACACTTTGAGGTAAACCGCGGACCGTCTGACGCAAGCGTTTGACGCGTTAAAAAGCCGATAAAGGCGTGCGCCGATGACGGCAAATTGCGTTTATTTGAGTCTTTGAGAAAAAATGTTTGCATTTTGGCGGCAATTATTGTATAATCAATGTATGTGTATAAGGTTGTGCGTGCTTGGAAGCGGCAGTAAAGGCAATTGCATATATGTAGGTTATGACAAGACCCATATTCTCATTGACGCAGGTCTGCCGATAAGACGGATAGAAAAATTTATTTCTGCGATGGGCATTGCCCCGGAGTCGCTTTCCGTACTTATAACGCACGAACATTCCGACCACATAAAGACGCTGGACGCGCTAACGAAAAAATATCCCGTTTGCGTGTATGCGTCCGAAAAATCGCGCGGCGGATTGTCAAGGGCGTGCGACATTAGCCGCGGCAACTATATCTTTTTCGGCGAAGAAGATTTTTTTGTAGGACAGTTTACCGTGTCGCCCTTTGCCGTCAGTCACGACGTGCCGTGCGTAGGCTACACGCTGTCGGCGGCGGGAAAAAGCCTGTCGGCGGTGACGGACATAGGAAAGGTCACGCCAAAGGTGCTGCGCGCCATCACAGGCAGCGATCTGGTGGTGCTGGAAAGCAATCACGATGTGGAAATGCTGCGCCGCAACGCCAAATATTCGGCGTTTTTAAAAAAACGCATCTTGTCTTCGCACGGGCATCTGTCCAACGACGAGTGCGCCACAGCCGTGTGTCTTTTGGCGGCGTCGGGCACAAAGCAGGTCATTTTGGCGCACCTTTCGCAGGAAAACAACTGCCCGGAGCTGGCTTTCGAGACGACAAAAAAGCAGCTCGAACTGCGCGGTTATACCGAAGGAAAGGACATCAAGGTGGAAGTGGCGGAGCAAAACAGTCTGTCCGCCATGTATGAGATTGTATGATGATGAACTTGCGTGACAAATCCGACGCGTCGGGCGGAAAAACTTACTTGTTTGCCATGGTTTTCAATCTGGCGGTACAGATAGTTTTTTCGTTGGTATTGTCGGCAATAATGATATACGGAGGATATTCCTCGGCGGAGGAAGTGCCGTATTATCCGACGATAAACCTTTTGGCGATGATGGCGCTGCAGGGCGCTTTTCTGGCGGCGATTTTGTTCGTGCGGCCGCGGCTATTGCCTTTGCCCGAAAAGAAGGCTTCCGCATGGGCGGCGGACATTGCGTTTGCAGTGGCGGCCGCGGCGCTGTGCCTTGCCTGCTTTTCGTGGCTGGGCGAGTGGTTTGCTCTGCTGCTCGACGCGGTGGGGTACAAGCTGTCTTCGCTTACAATAGACGGCGTAACCGACATTATTCTCGCCGTAGTCGTGACGGTGGCGCTGGCTCCCGTCATAGAAGAGACCATATTCCGCAACGCGCTTATAGGCGACCTTTGCAAAAGTCGCGGAATGTGGGCGACGGTGGCT
>USEG01000010.1 GCA_900553555.1 uncultured Clostridia bacterium | reverse complement strand
TTTACGCCGGCCGCGTATTGGAACCGCTGGGCGCCGACGTATCCGGTTCGCAGTTTTTGCAGCCCGACGGCACCTTTCCCAACCATATTCCCAATCCCGAAAACCAGCAGGCCATGTGGGCTATACGCGACTGTACGGTAAAAAACAATGCCGACCTCGGAATTATTTTCGATACCGACGTGGACAGAGCCGCGATTGTCGCCTCCGACGGCGAAGAGATAAACCGCAATCGTCTCATAGCGCTGGTAACCGCTATCGTGCTGCAAAAATATCCCGGAGCTACCATTGTCACCGATTCGGTTACAAGCGACGGGCTCAAAGAGTTTATAGAGGCGCACGGCGGCGTTCATCACCGTTTTAAGCGCGGTTATCGCAACGTCATCAACGAGGCGATACGTCTGTGCAACAGCGGCGTAACGGCGCCCTTGGCCATCGAAACCAGCGGTCATGCCGCCATGAAAGACAACTACTTTTTGGACGACGGAGCTTATCTCGTCACCAACATCATCATAGAGGCGGTACGCCTTAAAGAGCAGAACAAAACGCTCCAAAGTCTTATCGCCGACCTTAAATGCCCGCTCGAAGAAAAGGAAATACGCCTTACCTTCGGCGACGGCGTGGATTTTAAGCGCGTGGGCGGGTATATTATCGAAAGTCTCAAAAACGTTAAGCTGGATAATTTCGTCGTGGCTCCCGACAACTACGAGGGAGTACGCGTGTCCATACCGGCGTACAAAGGATGGTTTTTGGTGCGCATGAGCGTGCACGACCCCATTATGCCGATAAACATCGAATCGGACATGAAAGGCGGAGTTAAGGCCATTGCGGCGGGTTTGTATTCTTATCTTAAAGAGTTTTCCTTCCTTAACACCGAAAACCTTAAAGACGTCGCCATGGCGGAATAAATTTTTACTAAAAGATAACAAAATAAAGGAGTAAGACATATGAACAAAATTCAAAGACAGGCTATTAGCGCGATAAGAGTATTGTCGAGCGAGGCTATCGATAAGGCAAAAAGCGGTCATCCCGGACTGCCGCTCGGATGCGCGACAATGGGATTTACGCTGTTTTCAAAATTTCTGTCCTTCAACCCGAAAGATCCCGATTTTTACAACCGCGATCGTTTTGTGCTTTCGGCAGGTCACGGTTCTATGCTGCTGTATTCTCTGCTGCATATTTTCGGCTACCAGGTCAGCATGGAAGACATCAAAAACTTCCGTCAGCTGGGCTCGAAAACGCCCGGTCATCCCGAATACGGAGTTACGCCCGGCGTAGAAGTTTCCACCGGACCGCTGGG
Organism: uncultured Clostridia bacterium; assembly: GCA_900553555.1. Lineage (GTDB taxonomy): Bacteria > Bacillota > Clostridia > Christensenellales > Pumilibacteraceae > Neoclostridium > Neoclostridium roslinense. Next base: position 11,956 of record USEG01000010.1, on the reverse strand, counting down.
GCAGGGAATAGCCAACGCCGTGGGATTCGCCATTGCCGAAACCATGATGTCGGCAAGGTACAACGAGCCGGGCTTCGACGTAGTGGATCACTATACTTACGCTCTTTGCGGCGACGGCTGCATGATGGAAGGCATTGAGTCGGAAGCGGCGTCGCTTGCAGGCACCTTAAAGCTGGGCAAACTGATAGTCTTGTACGACAGCAATAATATTACTATCGAAGGCGACACGGCCACGGCGTTTACGGAAGACGTCGGCAAGCGTCACGAGGCGCAGGGTTGGCAGGTAATAAAAGTCGCCGACGGCGAAGACATTGCCGCAATCACCCGTGCAATACAAAAGGCGCAGCGTGAAACGTTAAAGCCTTCGCTGATAATAGTCAACACGAAAATAGGATTCGGCAGCGAGCTGGAAGGTGACGCCGCCTGCCACGGCGCGCCTTTGGGAGAAGAACTTACCGAAAAGCTCAAAAGAAAGCTGGGATATGATTATCCGCCCTTTACAGTGCCGGAAGAAGTATATACCTATTGCCGTCGCATAGGTCGCCGCAACGCCAAAAAACAGCGCGAATGGCAGAAGATGATGGAGGAATACAAGGAAAAATATCCCCTTAAATACGAACAGTTCAATCGTGAAATAAGCGGTAAGACGGTGGAACTCGACGCCGTGCCCCAACTGTGGTCAAAGCCCGAAAAGCCCGACGCCGTGCGCAACGAGAGCGGCGCGATTCTCAACAAACTTTCGGTAGTGGTGCCTAATCTCGTGGGCGGTTCGGCGGACCTTTCCCCGTCCACCAAGACCTATCTCAAAGGATTGGGCGACTACGGCGCATTCAATCACGCGGGCAGAAATCTGCACTTCGGCATACGCGAGCACGCCATGGCTGCGATATGCAACGGCATAAAGCTGCACGGCGGAATGGAAGTGTTCTGTTCAACCTTCTTTGTGTTCAGCGACTATATGCGCAACGCCATTCGTATGAGTGCGCTTATGAACATAAACGTAATTTATATTCTCACTCACGACAGCATAGGCGTGGGCGAAGACGGACCCACGCATCAGCCCGTAGAACATCTTGCGTCTTTGCGCGCCATGCCCAATCTCAACGTTTTCCGTCCGGCGGACGCGGGCGAAGCGGCGGCGGCTTACGTCACCGCACTGCGCGGAAAGTCCCCCACCTGTATAGTATGTTCGCGTCAGAATCTTCCGCAGCTTGACGCCGACGGAAAGATGGCTCTTCGCGGCGGATATATAGTAAGCGACTGCAAAAAGCCCGATTTGATTCTCATGGCGTCGGGCAGCGAAGTGCATCTGGTGCTCGAAGCCAAAAAAGTGCTCGAAGCCGATGGCGTAAACGTGCGCGTCATATCCATGCCGTGTATGGAAGTGTTCGACAAACAGAGCCACGTCTACAAAGAAAGCGTTCTTCCCGCGTCGTGCACCAAACGTATCGCCGTCGAGGCAGGCGTTTCCATGCCGTGGATGAAGTACGTGGGTCTGGAAGGAGACACCGTGTGCATGGACAGTTTCGGCGTTTCGGGAAAGCCGGAAGATCTGTTCAGACACTTCGGTTTCACGGTGGAAAACATAGTGCAAAAGGCGCACGATATGCTTAAATAGCGCTTATGGAAAGCAGGTTTTTTGCATTTATGTCGCGCATGAGATATATAGACAGATGGAGTCTCATGCGCAACACGGTAAGGGAAAACAACGCCGAGCACAGCCTTATGGTCAGCTTTATAGCGCATTGTCTTGCCGTAATCGAAAACAAGATGTTCGGCGGACATTACGACGCCTGCAGGATAGGCATGATAGGCGCCTACCATGAGGCGAGCGAGGTCATTACCGGCGATATGCCCACGCCCATCAAATATTTTTCGGTGGAGATGCGCGACGCCTACAAGAGCGTGGAAAGCGTGGCGCGCGACAGGATTTTGTCCACACTACCCGATATTCTTAAGGACGAATACGAAAGCATAATAAACGCACCCGCCGAAGAGTATAAGCTGGTCAAATACGCGGACAAACTTACGGCCTATATAAAGTGCATCGAAGAGACCGCCACCGGCAATTCCGAATTCGGCAAAGCGCGGCGCACCATCGAAAAGGAACTAAAAGGCTACAAAAGCAAAAGCGTAGATTATTTTATGGATACATTCGTGTCGTCGTTTGCTCTCACGCTGGACGACTTATCTCAATAACAACGAAATAAAGCGGTAGACCCGGTGTTTGCCGCTTTATTTTTATAAAATTTAATTAAATGCGATTATTTTCGCGCCGTGTTTGACATAATGTTATTATGAAGAACATAAATATCATCGATACGAAGTTAAAGGGTACGAAAACCGAAAAAAATCTCTGGGAGGCCGCCCGTGCCGAAGGAGTTGCGTTTGCCAAATATTCCGCGTTTTCGCGCGAGGCGAAACGAGAAGGATACGAACAGATTGCCGCCGTGTTTGAAAAGACCGCCGACAACGAACGCGTACATGCCGCCTTGTGGATGCGGGAGCTGGGCATAATACGCCCCGATACCCGTGAAAATCTTATAAATGCCGCCAAAACCGAAAAGTACGAATGGAGCGAAATGTACGAGCGTTTTGCCAACGTCGCCGACGAGGAAGGCTTTGCGGATATTGCGGAAAAAATGCGCGGCATGGCGCGGATAGAAAGCGCCCACGAACAGCGTTACCGCGAAATAATAGCCGATCTTGAACTCATGCAGGTGTTCTGTAAGCCCGGCGAAACCGTATGGGAATGCCGTCACTGCGGCAATATTTACATCGGCGAATGTGCGCCGGAAATTTGCCCCGTCTGCTCGCATCCGCAGGGATTTTTCGAAAAACGCAACGAAAATTTTCGTTGACGCAACGCTTAATGCAAATGTGATAGCGCATTGAAAATAAGCTAAAATTGGATAATAATATCGCAAACGGTTGATAAATTGCCGATTTTGTGATATAATCGCATCATGAAAAAGTATTTCCGGAACATAGTTTTGATACTGATATGTACGGCGGCGCTGTTTTGCACCGCCTGTTCGGGATGCTCGTTTATAGGGGATTTTATTCAGTCGTTACGTTCGGGATATTCGGTATATTTCCGCAACAGCGACATTACCATGCAGCGCGGAGACGTAATAAAAATAGATTACGACGACATCATGTTTGTCGACTTGGACGAAGGCGTCGATGTAAGCGAAATAGGCTTTTCGGTGTATACCGAAGACGTAGGAGTGGTACTGGCGTCGGGCAAGACGATCGAAGCTCTGCGCGCCGGCGACGCTACGGTAATTCTGACGACGGCCGACAACGTTTACGCCTATCTCGACATTACTGTGCAGGAAGAAATCGAGAGCATACAGCTTGGCTTTCCCGCGGGAAGATGGCTGCCGCAAAATTCCGATAGTTCGGTAGACGTATACGCGGTGCTAAACGACGGCAGTATGCTGGCGGGAGATTATAGTATAAACTGGACTGTAGACGGCAGCGCCGTAAATTTCAACGGCAATCCGCTTACGCTTTACAAGGAGAGCGACCCCAAAGTATACGAGGTGACCGCCACAATAAATTCGCACGGCAAACGGCTCAGCGCGACGACGACGGCCGGTTATTATTCTCAGTCCGTTTCGTACGACGACGGCACTGTAATCGCCGACAGAACCACGATAAATGCAGGAGAGAGCGTCAATCTTTCTCTCAGCACGCCGTTCAGCTATGCCGAATGGTATATAAACGATACGCCCGCGGGCACACAGTCCGAAAGCATGGTCTTTACGCCCGACAAAGCCGGATACTATGACGTTTACGCCGTATTGGCAGGCATAAAGACGCCCTCGGTGCGCCTTACCGTAAACGGAGTGGTTATCCCTGAAAATCTTAAGGTCAGTTTCGACGATACATACCCGTTGCTGGAAGTGACATGGGAGGGTGCCGACGGGGTTTCCTGCCGCGTAAGCGCTGTTCCCGAGGGAGCAAGCGAGCCCAGCCTTACCGTCAATTCCACAAAAGGCAACGCTTTGCTGGCGTTGGATACGCAGACGGCCAATTACGAAATATACGTCGAAGTAATAGAAAACGCGCATTTTCAGGCCGATAAAACGCCTTCTTCCCTGTCCTTCTCGATGCCCGACGACGTGCAGAAGGAATTTCTTACAAAGAGCTATTACGACGGCAATTATTACATCACCGACGAGAAGGAATTTTTCGACTTTTTCGACTACATGATGTATTTCCGCAAGCAGCCGCAGAGCGGGCAGACGACGCTATCCAGTGAATACGTCTATATGGCGTACGATTACGGAGATTATTACGACCTTTTGGACAGAGCGTTCGATTATTCGGGAATAACGGGATCGTACAATCTCGGCGGCAGCGTCGTGGACAATGTAGCCAACATACAAATAGAATTTTTTACCGTAGACACGCCGTCTTACGCCAGCAGCTATGACGCGCGCTACCATTACGATTCGTTGGACGCGTTGCCTGTGCATTGGAACGCAAACGGCAGTAAGCGCCAGTATTTTGCCAATGCAGGCTCATCGGTGTCGGTGTGGACCACCGATCAGATGTTCAGAGTGGCCGAGAAGGGATATACGCCCGTGCCGCAGCGCGGCTCTCCCGCCGAAAAGGCGTACGAGTATGCCGTCGGGATACTCGACAGCATAGTAAGCGCCGACATGGACGATATGCATACCGCGCTGGCGATATACGAGTACATCATGTACAAAAACACCTATGACGGCAGCGTTTTGGATTATGACATAGACCAATCGGTTAAGTCCGCGTCGTTTTATATGGAGAGCATTCTCAGCGAGGGCGAAAGTTTCGGCGTGTGCGACGCAATGAGCAAAACACTGTCGTTTCTTTGCAACATGGCCAACGTAAAAGCCGTGCGCGTGGTGGGGTATGCCGGTACGGGCGCGGATAAAGGCGGTCATGCGTGGAACAAGGTGCGCATAGACGGAATGTGGTATGTCGTCGATCCCACATGGGGCGACTCTAATGTGACAATAGTAAAAAAGAACGGCTTAAGATATTCATACGAATATCCCGAAGGCGCAACGCACGCGTATTTTCTGCTCACGGACGCCGATATTGACGATACTCACGTCTCATACACTCTGGACGACCCCGTCACGTCGCCGCTGCCGTATATTTATTACCGGCACGAAACGCTGGGCGAAAACTTCGGGTATCAGTCCTTATATCTGCAATCGCAGGGCGAAACGCTGCGTCACGAACTGGAAAATATCGCCGTTTATCTGGCGACGACGACAAAGAGCTCAAAAAATTATCATGCATACGGCATAGACCGCGTATCCTATTACGACGGTATCGAGTTTGAAGTTTGTTCCCGCAGCGTAAAAGAGGCGGAGACGCTGATAAAAAACAAAAGCCAAAGCTCTTTTTTGACGGCGCTGGAAATGGCGGGACTTAATTATAATATTTTCAGAGAAGACAACACGTTTTATGTAATAGTGTCCTATAACGGCGGTCTTTACAACAGCGTCTTCGGCGAAGACGACAATGTTTCTTTCCCGCCTATATGGGGCTGGTGGTAAAAAAATAAAAGACGCACGCAAAGTCATGCATGCGTCTTTTTTAAAAGACACACGCAAAGTCATGCATGCGTCTTTTTTATCGGCTTAGAGCGTAACTAAACGACGGGAAGGCCGATTTTTTCCAATTGCGCCTTTATAGCCGCAATGTCGTTTTTGTCGGGCATTATGCACGGGAAGACAGTGTAGCCCATGTCAAAGCCCAAAACCGTCATGCCCGTTTTCCATACGGCAATGCTCTTGCCGAAGTTTACGCCAATGTATTTATTTAGCCGGCGCTGGTATTCTCTTGCGGCGGCAATATCGCCGTTTTTAAAATTCTCGTATATAGCCACTGCTGTTGCCGGCATATAGTTGTAGCTGGTGCCTATCGCGCCGTCGGCGCCCAGCGAAAGACCGCAAATCATGGTTTCATCGGGGCCGTTGAGAATATTCAGTTTGTCGCCCGTTGCAGCTACAATGTTTCCGAAGGCGTAATAATCGGAAATCGTGAGCTTTATGCCCGCTATGTTGTCCAATGTCGCCAGCTTTTGAGCAAAAACCACGGGATCGCAGTTTAGAACGGGCGTGATGTAGGCGTACACGGGATAACGGCTGTTGGCCGCCAGCCATTTGTAGTACTCGAAGATTTCGTCGGCGGCGTAATATTTCGTAAGCGACGGAGGAAGCGAGGCTACGGCGTCTATTTTTTGCGTGCACGCGTGTTCCAAAAGTCTTTTCGCGTCGTCGATGTGCGTCGCTCCTATGTGCGCTATTATCTGCCCTCTGCCGCCGTTGGCTTTTACGACGCTTTCCAGCATCTCCATGCGCGTGGAGGCGGGAAGCACCGAACATTCTCCCGTATTGCCGCACACGTAAAAGCCTTTCAGTCCGTTTTTAAGCTGATAGTCCACTATCTTTTCAACCGTTTCCGTCTTTATCTTCATATTTTGATCGTAGACCGAAAAAATAGCGCTGTAAATGCCCTTAAATAACTTGTCTTTCATTATTTTTCTCCTATATTCGCAATGAATTTCTTTAATAAAATTATATCACCGCGGCGCACGCGATTCAATATTCTATCGGCGCATAAAGCGCGAAAAAATGTCCGCAATTTATATAAATGGCACGGGCATAATTGACAATGCGCCGGCAAAGTGGTACACTGTACTCATGGATACCGGTAAGCTGAGATTGGTTACAATAAAACACGGCGGTGAAAAGACGGACGTTTTGCTGGACGAAACATACGGAGACAGCCCCCCTGCCGGCGAATACGTCGACGACAAAATGCTGCATTTACATCCGTACTTCGAATTGTTTTTTGTCGCTGAAAACAGTATGCGCCTTATTGCCGAGCAATCGGACGAGACATATAAAGACAGCGTCATAATTTTGCCGCCCGGCTTTAAGCATTATGCAGTGCGCAAAGAGGGAACGTACAGATTTTTTGTCAACGTTCCGCCCAAAAGCGCCGTTTTTTCCCGCTTTAACGCCGCCAAGGCATACAACGCCGCCATTAACGACAAATTGCGTTTTTATATAAAGGAACTGTATGTGTGTCTTAGCAAAAACCTTTACGTCAAAGAAGAACCGCTTTTGTCGCTTATTCTGGCGGAGACGGCGGAAATATTTACCGCTTCCGAAAAAAACCGCGCCGGCGTTCCCGCGTCGGGCGAAAGCCGTTACGCCTTTTTGCTGGACAAAATAACTTCCGACTGCTTTAAGCGCAAAATAACGCTGTCGTATGTGTCAGAGCAGCTGTATCTCAGCGAAAAACAAACGGCGCGCATAATTTACAAATGTTACGGCACGTCGCTGTCGCGCCATATTGCCGACAAAAAGCTTTCGGCGGCCGCCATGATGCTAAAAAATTCCGACAAGACTGTATCGGACATAATAAACGAGCTCAATTACGGCACCGAATGTAATTTTTATTCGCGATTCCGCAAAAAATACGGATGTACGCCGTTGGAGTATCGAAAAGAAAACAGACCGAAATAAAAAAAGCGGGCACGGCAGATGTAGTTTCTGTCGTGCCCTTATATAAACGCGCCGATGGGGAAGCGGCGCGAAAGGGAGGAAAGGCAATTTTATCTTCCGCGCGTTGTAGTGGCGTTGCCGGCGGCGTTTATGCCGCTTATTACGTGCGAAATATGAGCCGGCATCGCGGCGGACGACGACAACAATTCGGCCGAACCGTTAAGCGCCGTTGCGCTCATGGGAGCGTTTGCGGAGACGTCGGCTTGCCCGGCAAGAAGGGCGTTGCCGTCGGCGGGCGCCTTTTCAACGGGGATATAGCTATTGTAGGCATTTTGCGACCGGGAGCCTTTGACGGGAATATTTGCCAAAAGAGTGACCAGCGGAGCGGAGGCGCAACCTGCCGCGACGAATATGACGGGCAGAATACTGCCGCACGCCGCCGCCGACAAGATTCCTATTGCCGCCGCAAACACGACGGCGTCCCACGAGTATCTGAAAACATCGCCTATCGTCATTTTGCCGCCGTCTTTGGGCGTTACGATAAAGGTGGCTTTTTTACCGAATAAGCCTTTTATAATAGTGGTCAGCATCATGGGCGTCAGCGAAGCGTACGTCGCTATGTTTACGATAAAATACGGCACCAGCAGCAGAAATGTCTTTTTTCCGGCGTACACCAGAATGTCCGGTATGAGCGGCGAACATAAAAATATTATCATCACCGAATAAACTATCGCCGAGTATGTTATCGAAGGATAGCCCGCAAAACCCAGCGCTATCGTGCAAAGCATCAGCATAAAGCCCAGCATCGGCACGACGGGCAGGCTGTAATGCGACAATTTGAGGTCGAGTTTTTCGTACCAGGTCATTTTGGAGCGGCGTATATCTTTGTCGTAAAGCCGCATATATTCGAGATTGCCCTGTGTCCACTTGCATTGGCGCTTTTTAAGGGCGGCGTAGTTTGCGGGGAATTCTTCGTAGCACATTATGTCGGGCGCGTAAACAATTTCGTATCCGGCGTTTTTTATGTCGACGGCAAAAGAAATATCTTCCGCCACCACCAACGGAAAGCCGGAGGTTTTTTCATAGCACGCGCGGCTTATCATCATGCCGTGCCCCATTAAAGCGTTAGCTCCGTAAAAGTTTTTGACTATCTGCACGGTCGAACCGTTGCTCAAAACGCACATTCCCAATAGAGACTGGAAGGCGTTATTGCTCTTTAAGGCACAGTGTTTTGCCTGAACGGCGCCGCAGTTTTCGTAATTTGCAAAATATTTTAGAGCGGAAGTGATGTAGTCGGGCGGGATTATCTCGTCGCTGTCCAGCACTACAAAATAGTCGTAATCGTTGCTCTGTTTGAGATAGCTGTTGAGATTGCCCGCCTTAAACCCGCTTTTATCCTCGCGGCGGTGCACCAAAACGTTGCCGTGGGTTGCACGGTATTTGTTTATTTCGCGGATGTATTCGGGTCGCGAGCTGTCGTCCAGAATCACCGTATAAAAGTTGGGGTAATTCTGCTTGCGGCAGGCGGACAGGGCTTTGGCGTTAAAGTCGTTGCAGGTGCAGTATAAAAGCGCTACCTTGGGCAGATTTTCTTCGGCGTCGAAGGGCGCGATTGCGTTGTACGCGCCGGCAAATTTCTTTTTGAGAAATATATACGCCAGCGAAAATACAAGGTCTTTGACACTGCCCAGCCACATAAGCCCTATGCAAACGGTGTTTACGGAAAGCAATGATATTATTATACCGCTGCGCACCGGGTCGGACGCGGGAATACTGCGTATGGCAAACGCCAGCGACAGCGCAAGCACAGCTATGCTTGCCGTCCAAACCAGTAAAATAATTATATATAATGTCGGTTTTTTCTTCATTACTATTTTCCCGTCGAATTTATACGGGACCTCCTTAATGCGTTGCGGTTGATTACGCCGACACTTATAAAACAGCGCCATTATTAAGTTTGTCCACGAAATGTCCGATAAATTTACCATAATGGAAAAATTTAACTTTTTCAACACTTTTCGCCTTGATTTTATCATGATTTTTGTGCTATACTTAGTAAAAATACGGCGGTTATTTATGCAGCAGCAACTGATACAACAAACCGAATATGCGCTTTCGCTCCTCAAAAAGGGCGACGAGACGGGCATTGACATTCTCTACCGATGTATGAGCGGCAGAATGTTAATTACCGCCCGCGGCATATTGCACGACGCCGGCTGGGCGGAGGACGCGGTGCAGGAAAGTTTTGTAAAAATAGTTTCAAGCGTTGCGTCTTACAAAAACACGGGCAATCCATGCGCGTGGATTTTGACCATAGTGCGCAATACGGCGCTAAACCTGTTAAAGAAAAACGGCGCCGCGCGGCCGGACAATATAGACGAGTACGAAGCTCTATTAAGCGTCGATTCGTTCGAAGAGCAATCTTCCGACAAGATTATTATACACAATCTCATCATGCGCCTTGTGCCGCCCATAGTTCGCACAATGATATACATGAAGTACTTTTTGGGCTTTACTGTCCGGGAAATAGCAAAGCAGCTTAATGTGTCCAAATCATATGTGTCCAAACAAATACTCATAGCCAAACAATTCATGCGCGACAATTTAAAATTAATGTAAAATTGCTTTTTTCCATGGACAAAAGCTAAGCAGCCGTTGTTTACTTAGTAAAGAGGTACGATATGAAAGATAAAAACAACTGCAATCCCGATATAAGTGCTTTGTTTGACGACGCGGCATCGGATTTGCCTTTGCCCGAAGAACGCGTTACGCACAAGGCGCGTCTGGCGCTGCAAGAGCGGAAAGCCGAACAAAAAATTCTTCGCCCGGCACCGGAAACGGGATGCGAAAGCCGCGTTACGGGCAGCTTTTATCATGAATACAGATTTTACTTGCTGGCGGCGGTAATGGCGGCGCTGCTTATAGTAGTCGCGTTTTTTCTGCCAATTGCCAATAAACAACCAATGGACCTCAATGTCGAAAACGCCGTGCCGCTTTCTTACAACTTCAATCAGCTTGTAGCAAATTCCGCCGACTATTCCCATCGGGATTTTATATCTTTCGTGCAACCCGACGATATAATATCTTTTGAACAGTATACCATAAGGGACGGACAGGCGCTTTCGGATGAAGAATACGGTAAAACGGTCATGTATGCCGTCGAATATCGCTTTCACGACAGCGTTTTGGTTTCTCTTAAGGTGGAAGTAGGAGCTTTTCGTCTGCGCGAACTGGATTCGTATAAGTTTTTATCCGTTGACGAAAAGATGGACGGTATGAAACTCGAACAGCATGACAGCTGTTATAAAATGTATTTTTATCACAACGAATACTCATACAACATGGATATAAAGGATGCCACCGACGCTGACGTCAAGGCGCTTATCGCCGATATAAACGGCAGTTTTTGAATTTTCAGCCATATTAAAGTTGCAGCTTACAATAAATTTTTTAAAAAAGTTAACAAACAGGCATAAAAACGCTTGACAGGGGGAGTGAAAGTGTGGTAATATAAATAGGCTGTCGCGGAAAGGCGGCGGCGGGAAAGTTTTGGTCAAGTATATATAGAAAGATATACCACTGGCATAAAAAGATAGACAGGAAGAGAAGTTTATCGGTTTATGCTTTTTTTGACCGAAGCGTACGGCGCGGAGACGCCGGGAATCGAGCACATTGACAACTGCATAGTAAAACAGATGATATGTATACGAGAAAGAAGAGTAGATGCATTAAGAAGCAAGATACTAAAAATCGAGTATAGATATGTCTTGTAATTCTGAACTCAGACAAAGAAGTCAAGAAAGAAACCAAAAGAAACGGAAGTTGAGATTTAAAAGATCAAGCTAATAAGAGCATATGGTGGATGCCTTGGCATCAGGCGCCGAAGAAGGACGTGACAAGCTGCGAAAAGCTGCGGGGAGCTGCAAATGAGCATAGATCCGCAGACCTCCGAATGTGGGAACACACTTATGTGAGAGCATAGGTATCATCGCATGAATAGATAGTGCGATGAGGGGAACTCGGGGAACTGAAACATCTAAGTACCCGAAGGAAGAGAAAATAACAATGATTACCTCAGTAGTGGCGAGCGAACGGGTAAGAGCCTAAACCTTATATATGAATAATATGTGAGGGGTTCGGACTCACGAGAGCAAGAGTGGAAGTAGCCGAACTGCGCTGGAAAGCGCGGCGAGACGAGGTGAAAGCCCTGTAGGCGAAACGGACACGAAGCGGTGAGGATCCAGAGTACCATCGGACACGAGAAACCCGGTGGGAAGGCGGGAGGCCCATCTCCTAAGGCTAAATACGACCTGATGACCGATAGAGAAATAGTACCGTGAGGGAAAGGTGAAAAGCACCCCGGAAGGGGAGTGAAAGAGAACCTGAAACCATAGGCTTACAAGCAGAGAGAGCACGACGGTAGCAATACCCGTGTGATC
>USEG01000009.1 GCA_900553555.1 uncultured Clostridia bacterium | reverse complement strand
CGTTCGTACAGAGGCAAAAATTATTTGGTTTGCGCCAATAAAGATTGCGGATACAAAGAGGAAAACGTATGAACGTAAACGTTATAGGTGCGGGTTTGGCCGGCTGCGAAGCCGCATATCAACTCGCCAAGCGGGGCATTGCCGTCAGCTTATACGAATGTAAACCGGACGTTAAAAGCCCGGCGCATAAAGTCGGGACCTTTGCCGAGTTGGTGTGCAGCAATTCGCTTAAAAGCGACGATATTGCTGCTGCCGGAGGACTGCTGAAAGCCGAACTGAGGAAAATGGACAGCTTACTGATAGCCGTTGCCGACAAAGTCAGAGTTCCTGCCGGAAGCGCTTTGGCGGTGGACAGGACGCTGTTTACAAATGCCGTCACGCAAGCCGTAAAGGAGCTGAAAAATGTTAAAATCATAAACAAAACGGTGGATGACTGGGACGAAAATACTCCTACCGTCATCGCTACGGGTCCGCTTACGGTGGGCGCTTTGTCCGACGCGATAATCGAAAAGTTGGGACAAACGCTGCATTTTTACGACGCCGCCGCTCCGATCATTGCAGGCGACAGCATAGATTATGCCGCGGCCTTTACCGGCGACAGATACGGGAAGGGAACAGGCGATTACGTAAATTGTCCCATGACAAAAGAAGAGTACGCAAATTTTTACGAACAGCTCGTAAACGCCGAGCGTTCGCCGTTACACGACTTCGATACCAACGAAGTGTTTGAGGGTTGCATGCCGGTGGAAATTATGGCGAAACGTGGATTCGATACGCTGCGGTTCGGACCGCTTAGACCTGTGGGATTTTCGTTTAACGGCACAAAGCCGTATGCGGTGGTGCAGTTGCGAAAGGAAAATGCGGCGGGTGAAATGTATAATATCGTGGGTTTTCAGACCAATTTAAAGTTTTCGGAACAAAAAAGGGTTTTCGGAATGATACCGGCATTGAAAAACGCTGAATTTTTGCGTTACGGCGTGATGCACCGCAATAGTTTTATTGATGCACCCAAAGTTATAAACCGGCACTTTCAGGTCAAAAAGCTGCCAAAAACATTTATCGCCGGGCAGCTTAGCGGAGTGGAAGGATATGTCGAAAGCATCGCATCGGGGCTTATGTGCGGAATAAATGCCGCGGCCGTTTGCAGCGGTAAGATTATGCCTGAGTTCCCGCCGACTACAATAATGGGCGCGCTCGCGGCTTATCTTGAACGGGAAAACGTCTCTTTCCAGCCCATGAATGCGAATTTCGGAATATTGCCTCCCCTTGAAAATAAAACTCGCGATAAAGCGGAAAACAAGCGCCTTTATGCCGAGCGCAGTATGAAAGATTTGGAAAAAATTTGCGCTTTAATTTGATTTATATTATCTTTTGTGTTATAATACAAAAAAAACGTTTGCAAAACAATAACATATGGTTTTGCAAGGAGTGTATCTATGGAAATGAAAGCTACTACAATAATCGCCGTAAAAAAAGGTGACAGCACGGTTATTGCCGGCGACGGCCAGGTTACGGCGGGACAGAGCATAATTATGAAAGGAAACGCCGTTAAAGTACGCAGACTTTACAACGGCAAAGTTATAACGGGTTTTGCCGGCTCGGTCGCGGACGCTTTTACTTTGTCCGAGAAATTTGAAGAAATGCTGCAAAAATACAGCGGTAATCTCATGAGAAGCGCGATAGCTCTCGCCCAGCAATGGCGCGGCGATAAGGCGCTGCGGCAGTTGGAGGCAATGATGATTGTCGCCGATAAGAACGATTTGCTGTTGATTGACGGATCCGGCAATGTCATTCAGCCGGAAAACGGTGTTTGCGCGATAGGCAGCGGCGGAAATTACGCTTTGTCTGCGGCAAGAGCTCTTTTGAGAAATACAAACATGAGCGCTCGCGAAATTGCCGTGGAGGCGATGAAAATCGCGTCCGAACTTTGTGTGTTTACAAACGACAATCTTACCGTTGAGGAGGTGTAACCATGTCGATGTCCCCGCGTGAAATCGTAAACGAATTAGACAGATATATAGTCGGCCAGGACGAAGCGAAAAAAGCGGTAGCAATTGCACTTCGCAACAGATACCGCCGCAGTCGGCTCACCGAAGAAGAGCGTGAAGAAATTACGCCCAAGAATATTATTATGCAAGGGCCCACGGGCGTCGGCAAAACGGAAATAGCCAGACGGCTTGCAAAGCTCGTAAAAGCGCCGTTTATTAAAGTAGAGGCAACCAAATTTACCGAGGTGGGTTATGTCGGACGCGATGTAGAGTCGATGGTAAGAGATCTTGTCGAATGCTCTATAAGACTTGTAAAGGACGAAAAACGCGCCGAACTTGCCGAGCAGGCCAAGAAGAATGCGGCAAATAAAATAATAGACGCAATTACTTCGACTCGCAGCAAAAAAAACCCCGACATGGCAAAAGACGTTATACGCGCACAGGTGGAAAGCGATTACGCCGCAGGCAAGCTGGACAGCCATCTGGTTTCGATAGAGGTCGAAGAGACGCCAAGGCCTGTCGAACAGGTGCCGGGCGCGATGGAAATAAACGTAAACGAGTTGCTGGGCGGAATTTTGCCAAAGAAAAAGAAAAAACGCACGCTGGCCGTAAGCGACGCGGTTAAAATTCTCGCGGACGAAGAGATGGATAAGCAGATAGACATGGATAATGTCTACATGGAGGCGATAAGAAGAGCCGAACAAAACGGAATTATCTTTATCGACGAGATAGACAAGATTGCCGCAAAAGGTTCGTACGGCGGCCCCGACGTTTCCAGAGAGGGCGTTCAGCGCGATATATTGCCTATTGTGGAAGGCTGTACTGTCATGACGAAGTACGGCGCCATAAAAACCGATTTTATTTTGTTTATAGCCTCGGGAGCGTTCCAGATAAGCAGCGTGCACGATCTCATTCCCGAACTTCAAGGCAGATTTCCTATAAACGTAACGCTTAAAAGTCTGTCATACGAAGATTTTATACGCATTTTGACTGTGCCGGAAAATTCGATAACCAAACAATACAAGCAGCTTTTGGCGGTAGACAATATCGATCTCAGTTTCACCGATGACGCGATTGCGGCAATTTCGCAGTATGCGGTCATGGAAAACCAGCAGGGCGAGGACATAGGCGCTCGCAGGCTGCATACTATCATGGAATCGTTGTTGGAAGATTTGAGCTTTAATGCCGATGGAACGCATCCCATGACGACGGTTGTTGTGGATAAACAGTATGTCGACGAGCATTTGTCGTCGCAGGCCAAACAGTATGATTTGAAAAAATATATTATTTAGTAGGAGGATAGTATGATAAACATTCCCAAGGGAACAAAGGACGTTTTGCCGCAGGACAGCTACAAGTGGCAGTATGTTGAACAGAAGATAAGAGAAATTTGCCATTTATATAATTTTAAGGAAATAAGGACGCCTACTTTTGAACACACCGAGTTGTTTTTGCGTTCTATAGGCGAAGATACCGACGTCGTCGGCAAGGAAATGTACACGTTTGAAGACAAAGCAGGTCGTTCGATAACGCTTAAGGCGGAGGGCACGGCCCCGGTGGCAAGGGCTTTTGTCGAAAATTCGCTGGACGCATTGTCGCTGCCTCTTAAAATGTTTTATATTACGCCGGTTTTTCGCTATGAAAAACCGCAGGACGGGCGGCTTAGAGAACATCATCAATTCGGAGTGGAATTGTACGGAGGAGATACCCCTTACAACGATTACGAGGTTATAAGTCTTGCCTATAATTTCATAAAATCCATGGGCATTGACGATGTCGAACTGCACATAAACAGCATAGGATGCCCTCAGTGCCGAAAAAATTACAATCAGGCGCTGGTGGAATATTTACGCAGCAACGAAGATAAGCTTTGCGAGACGTGCAAAAGCCGTATGCAGCGAAATCCCATGCGCGTCCTGGACTGCAAAGTGCCCGGGTGCAAAGAAATAGTAAAAAACGCCCCTAACATTTTAGATTATATTTGCGACGATTGCCGTACCTTTATGGAAAAGCTGAAAGATTTGCTTAATAAAGGAGGTATAAAATACAAGGTAGATTCTTCCATTGTAAGAGGGCTGGATTATTATACCAAAACAGTGTTCGAATTCGTCACAAATGCATTAGGTTCACAGGGAACGGTGTGCGGCGGCGGCAGGTATAACAATCTGGTACAATCGGTGGGCGGTAAGCCGACGCCTTGCGTAGGTTTCGGAATGGGCATAGAAAGATTGCTGATGCTTATGAACGCTTGCGGAGTGGCCATTCCCGACAACAACCATCCTAATGTTTTTATTGCCAGCCAAAGCGCCGAGTATATGGATTTATGTCTTAAGATAGTTCAAGACCTCCGTAAGGAAGGCGTTGCCGCCGAGACCGACCTTACGGGAAAAAGTTTAAAATCGCAGATGAAGTATGCGGATAAAATCGGTGCAAAATATGTTGTCGTCATAGGCCCGGAGGAGGCTCAAAGCGGCGAAGTCACGCTAAAACGTATGTCAGACGGCGATAAGACAAAAACTAATTTGTCGGATTTGAAAGATTTATGCAGGAGATAAAATATGTCGGAATTTTTGGGTAACATGAAGCGCACAAATTATTGCGCCGATGTCAGTGACGAACTTATAGGAAAAAAATTAGTCGTTATGGGCTGGACTGCAAAGATGAGAAACTTGGGCAGTCTTATATTTGTCGATCTTCGCGACAGAACGGGAATTTTGCAGATAAAATTCGATCAGGCGGTGATATCTCCGTCCATGTTTGAAAAAGCCGAAACCGTGCGCAACGAAGATGTGCTGGCGGTTGAGGGCGTGCTGGTTGCCCGTGAAGGCTCGGCCAAAAATCCCCGTATGAAAACGGGAATGTGGGAGCTTGTGGCCGATTCCTTTAAAATATTATCGAATTCGGATATTCCCCCGTTTGTAGTGGAAAACAATCCCGCTGCCAGCGAGGCTCTTCGTCTCAAATATCGGTATTTAGAGTTGCGCACACCGGCGTTGCAGGAAAAGATCATGATGCGCAGCAAAGTTTGTTCGATAGTCCGTAATTTTTTGAGCGATAACGGCTTTTTGGAAATAGAGACGCCGTTTTTGGGCAGATCCACGCCGGAAGGCGCACGCGACTATCTTGTTCCTTCGCGCGTGCACCCCGGGACTTTTTATGCCTTGCCGCAGTCTCCGCAGCTTTACAAACAGCTGCTTATGATAAGCGGATTTGACAAATATTACCAGATAGCGCGCTGTTTTCGCGATGAAGACCTTAGAGCCAACAGACAACCCGAATTTACGCAGATTGATATGGAAATGTCGTTTGTCGACGACGAAGAAGACGTGATGACGGTTGCCGAAAATCTCATTCGCAAGGTTTTTAAAGAAACGATAGGAGTCGAATTTGAAGAAAAGATACGCCGCATGACGTACAAAGAGGCGATGGAGCGATTCGGTTCGGACAAGCCCGACACGCGTTTCGGGTTGGAAATTTGCGACATAACCGATATTGTAGCCGACAGTTCGTTCGGAGTGTTTTCGTCGGCGGCGAAAAACGGCGGCAGTATAAGGCTTATCAATGCGACGGGTTTTGTAAAACAACCCAATCCCATATTATCGCGCAAAGATATCGATGCGCTGGGCGAATTTGTTAAAACTTACAAGGCGAAAGGACTTGCTACGATAAACGTTAAAGAGGACGCCGTGCAGTCTTCGATTGCAAAATTTCTTACCGAAGACGAGATGAAAAAGATATTGTCTCGTGCAAAAGCGCAGCCGGGAGATCTGCTGCTTATAGTCGCGGATAAAAACGAAACGGTCTTTGCCGCGCTGGGCGCACTGAGATTGTATTTGGCGGAAAAAGCGCATCTCATCGACGAAAGCAAATACGATATTTTGTGGATTACGGAATTCCCGCAGTTTGAATACAGCGAAGAAGAAGGCAGATTTGTAGCCATGCATCACCCCTTTACCATGCCGAAAGAAGAAGATCTCCCGCTTATTGATACGAATCCCGCCGCTGTAAGGGCAAAGGCATACGACCTGGTCATCAACGGACAGGAAGCCGGCGGCGGCAGCATACGTATCCACTCGAAGGAAGTGCAAAACAAAATGTTCGAGGCGCTGGGCTTTACCGAAGAAAGAATTCAAAAGATGTTCGGATGGTTTGTAACGGCGCTCAATTACGGAACTCCGCCGCACGGCGGATTGGCGTTTGGTCTTGATAGACTGATAATGCTGCTCACAAAGACGGACAATATAAAGGACGTAATAGCTTTCCCGAAGGTTCAAAACGCTTCCGACCTCATGACAGAGGCTCCTTCCGAAGTGGAAGACAGGCAGCTGAAAGATCTGAACATTCTTTTGGGCGAAAGAAAATAAAAGTTTGTGGCTATGAAAGTATACTTGGATTATTCAGCTACAACACCGCTTGACAAGGACGTTTTTTCGGAAATGGCGCCGTATTTTTGCGAACGTTACGGCAATGCGGACAGCGTACATTCATTCGGGCGAGACGCCGCATATGCTACGGATAAAGCAAGACGTCAGATTGCTGTTTCGATAGGGGCGCAGCCGAAAGAAATTTTTTTCACGTCCGGCGGAACGGAATCGGACAACTGGGCGATAAAAGGCTTGGCAAAAGCCAATGCCGAAAAGGGAAAACGTATTGTCGTGTCGGCGATAGAGCATGCAGCCGTGTTGTCTCCGGCGCAGGAAATGTCGCTTGAAGGCTATGACGTCGTATTCCTGCCGGTACAAAAAAACGGAATAGTGTCGCCCCTACAGCTGGAAAACGCTTTAAAAGCCTCCGGTACCGCGTTAGTGAGCATAATGACCGCCAATAACGAAATAGGGTCCATTCAGCCTGTAAAACAGTTGGCGGAAATATCGCATAAATACGGCGCAGTTTTTCATACGGACGCCGTTCAGGCCGTCGGCAATATACCTGTAAACGTAAAAGATTGGGGTGTTGATGCCATGACGCTATCCGCCCATAAGTTCTACGGCCCGAAGGGCATAGGAGCGCTGTATCTTAAAAGCGGCGTCAAAATAGATAGGCTTATTTCGGGAGGGCATCAGGAAAAATCCAGGCGTGGCGGAACAACTCCCGTCGCTTTGGTCGTCGGCATGGGCGCGTCTATTGAAAAAGCGGTCAAAGATTTAGACGAGAATACGGCTAAGGTGCGCGTCTTGCGCGACAGATTTGCGGAAAAAATAACCGAAGCTTTGCCTGACATAATATATAACGGAGACAAAAAAAGCAAATTGGCGCAAATCGCTAATTTTACCTTCCCGGCGGTTGAGGGCGACGCGATGGTCATGGCTTTGGATTTGCAAGGCGTGGCATGCTCATCGGGCGCGGCGTGCTCGTCCGGTTCGCTGGAACCCAGCCATGTTATGAAAGCTCTGGGCTATGACGACGACTATGCGAGACGGTCCGTGCGCTTTTCTTTCGGTAAATTTTTAAGCGCGCAGGAAGTCGATTATTGCGCGGATAAAGTCATAGAAGTATATAAAAATTTGTCCAAAGTCACGTCTTTGATAGCCGACGCGCCGCAGAAAAAACACATGGTATGATTTTTTGCCAGAATTTGTATGTTTAAATATCTTTCACAGCGCAAATGCTATCATCAGGAGGTGTGCTATGAAAGAACTTGTTTTTGGCTTTATGGCGGGTGCAGTTGCCGCGCTTGCATTTAATATGACCGATACCGGTTGTAAGTTTATTTGCAAGGTTAAAAAGAAGATGGCAAAAATGTGCAAGAGCGCCGAAAAAGAGCTAAGCAAAATGCAGGAAGAAGCGCAGCAAAAAGTCAGCGAACTCAGTGAAGCTCTTAAAGAATAACTTTTTTGGAGAAGCGCCGGCCGGCGTTTCTCTTTTTTTCGTCCGTATTCATCATTAAAATTAAAAAAGGTGCCGAAAATATCTGTACATTTTGTAAAGTTTATGCTATAATTATTGCGTTGTAATGTTTTGTGAGGTAACAATTTGAGGATTCTCGGTGTAGATTACGGCGACGCACGGGTGGGGCTTGCCATAAGCGACGAAATGCAGATAATTGCATCGCCTTTGCCGCCGTTGCAGGCGATAAGCATGCGGAAGACCATCGACGCTGTTTGCGACGCAGCAAAAAACAACGACGCGCAGATTATTGTAGTAGGACTGCCGCTGAATATGAACGGGACGGAAGGTCCTCAGGCCAATAAGGTTAAAGCCTTTGCCGAAAAGTTGAAAATTGTTTCGGGGCTCAAGGTGGAACTTATGGATGAAAGACTGACGACAGTTTTTGTCAGCCGCGCGTTTGACGAAACCGGAGTAAAAAAATCCAAACGTCTTCAACTGGTGGACAGCGCCTCGGCGCAGGTCATTTTGCAAAATTATCTCGACAAACAAAATCGCTAAAAATGTATTAAACGCCGATGTTCGGCATAAGGAGTATAAAATGAAAGACGAAAAAGAACAAGTGGAAATTTTTGAGGAAGAAGAAGTCCTCGAATTTACCGACGACGAGGGAAAAGAAGTCAAACTGCTGCAAGTCGCGTGCGTAGAGCACGACGGAGAATTTTACAGTCTGCTTGAAAATTACGATGAAGACGAAAATGAAGACGAGGGCGGAATTTATATCTATAAAATTCTCAATTACGACGAACAGGACAAGCCGTTGGATCTCGAACCGGTGGACAGCGAAGAGTTGGCAAATACAATCTTCGATAAATTTATGAAGGTTTACGAGGAAAATTTCGGATGCTGTGATTGCGACGAATGCGAAGGCGACTGCGACGACGAAGAGCATGGTTGTCATTGCAATAAAGAAAACTAAAAATTTTATCGGTTATTCGCAAAAAAATAATGCTTTTACTTAAAAATGTGCCTGAAAGTAATTGCATTATTTTTTTTATTGTGATATAATACCAAATGGTTTAATACACACCTGTTCGGATTTGTTCTCTGTGCGGCACGCAAATTTTAATGCACGGCGTGACTGTGGCGGACAAAGTTGATGACAGGGAGGATAACAGGAGGCTAATTATGGCAAATGTAATTTCTATGAAGCAGCTTTTGGAAGCGGGTGTGCATTTCGGGCATCCGACAAGAAAGTGGAACCCCAAGATGAAGAAGTATATCTATACTTCGCGCAATGATATTTATATCATTAACCTTGAAAAGACTGTAGGACTTATCGATGAAGCTTACGCTTTTATTAAGTCTGTTGCCGAATCAGGCAAGCCCATTTTGTTTGTCGGAACGAAAAAGCAGGCTCAGGAAGCAATAAAGCAGGAAGCCGAAAAATGCGGTATGTATTATATCAATTCAAGATGGCTGGGTGGCACTTTGACCAATTACGCAACCATTCGCACGCGTATAGAAAGACTCAATAAGCTCAATCAGATGGAAAAAATGAACGAATTTAACGTTCTGCCAAAAAAAGAAGTTTTGCAGTTGCTGGCGGAGCGCGACAAACTCGAAGAAAATCTGGGCGGCATCAAAACGATGCGCGGACTGCCCGGAGCTTTGTTCGTCGTTGATCCGAACAAAGAACATCTGGCTGTGGCGGAAGCAAGAAAGCTGCACATCCCCATCGTAGGTATCGTGGATACAAACTGCGACCCCGACGAGGTAGATTATGTTATACCCGGCAACGACGACGCAATTCGTTCGATAAAGCTTATTGCATCGGCTATGGCAGACGCCGTAATCGAGGCAAAGGAAGGGGAAGAAGGTTTGGCTCTTCGCCGTCAGATGGAAGAGCAGATGCACAACGAAACGACTGAATCTGCCGCAGAGGAAACACAGCCGACGGAAACCGTCGAAACTGTCGAGCCGGAAGCTGCCGAAGCAAAGGCGGAATAATTTTTGGAGGTTTATTTATGGCATTTACAGCTAAAGATGTTGCCGCATTGAGAGAACAGACCGGTGCCGGCATGATGGATTGTAAAAAAGCTCTTGTCGCAACCGACGGAGATATGGAAAAGGCTGCCGAATATTTGAGAGAGCAAGGCGTCAGCGTCGCCGCGAAAAAAGCCTCTCGTATTGCGTCCGAAGGCGCTGTAATGGCTTATACGACGCCCGACGGAAAAACCGGCGCCATGGTGGAAATTAACTGCGAATCCGATTTCGTGGGCAAAAGCGATGTGTTTATCGAACTGTGCAACAACGTAGCAAAACATATTGTCGAAGCCAAGCCCCAGAATCTCGAACAGCTGCTGGCGCAGCCGTATACGGGCGATGCGGGTCTTACCATTCAGGACCTTGTCAACGCAGCTGTTTCCAAAACGGGCGAAAAAATTACGGTACGCAGATTTGTTTTGGTGGAAGAAGAAGGACGCGTTGAGTCGTACATTCACATGGGCGGCAAAATCGGCGTTTTGCTTGCAATCAAGACGGGTAAAGACCTTAATAACGAGCAGGATTTTGTGGAGGCATGCCATGACATAGCTTTGCATACCGCATGGTGCTCCGCCAAATATGCTTATGAAAACGAAGTGCCTGAGGAAGAAGTGGCGCACGAACGTGAAATTCTCACGATGCAGGTGCAGAACGATCCCAAGAATGCCGGTAAGCCCGAGGCCATTGTCGAGAAAATCATTAGTAATAAGGTCAAAAATTATTACAAAGAAGTTTGCCTTATAGATCAGGATTTTGTCAAAGACACATCGTTTACAGTAAAACAGTACCTTGATAATGTCGCCGCAAAGTTCGGTACCACGGCGCAGATTGTTAAGTTTGAAAAGTTTGTAATGGGCGAAGGCCTTGAAAAGAAAAACGAGAATTTTGCCGAAGAAATAGCAAAAATTACCAACAGATAATTTTTTCGGGAACGCTTTATTTTTAAGTGTTCCCGTTTTTATAGTGTTTTCATAAAAATCCGGAGGAATTTATGTATAAAAGAGTGTTGCTAAAAATAAGCGGTGAGGCGCTTGCAGGCGAAAAAGGGACGGGCATCAATGCCGATACAGTCGAAAATATCGTTTCGCAGATAGTGCAATTACATTCGATGGGAGTGGAAATCGCCATAGTTGTGGGCGGCGGAAATTTTTGGCGCGGAAGGCAGGGGCAGAATATGGATAGAGTTACCGCCGACCATATGGGAATGCTGGCGACTATCATGAATTCGCTTGCGCTTCAGGACGCGATAGAAAGCAAAGGCGTACCTGTTCGCGTTCAGACGGCGATAAGCGTTCCGCAAGTGGCCGAGCCTTTTATTTTGAGAAAGGCGTTAAGGCATTTTGAGTGCGGCAGAATAGTTATTTTTGCTTGCGGCACCGGTAATCCATATTTTTCGACGGATACGGGTGCTGCTTTGCGCGCAACCGAAATCGGCGCAGACGTATTGCTTATGGCTAAAAACATAGACGGCGTTTACGACAGCGACCCTCGTACAAATCCCAAAGCAAAAAAGTACGACAGTTTGACATACATGGATATCATCAACAAAGACCTGCAAGTCATGGATCTGACGTCGGTAACGTTGTGCCGTGAAAACAATATGCCTATCATCGCCTTTGGCTTAGAAAGCGAAAACGGACTTATCAAAGCGGCTACGGGTGAAAAAATAGGAACAATTATAAAATAGTTGTAAAAATTTTTATTAGATGATATAATATTAAAAAAACGAATAAGGAGAAAATAAATATGACCTTTAGTAATCCACAGGTTCAGGATGCTTTTGACGAATACGAGATGAGTCTGGCGGAAAGTATAGAACATCTTAGAATCGATTTAAGCGCAATACGTGCCGGCAGAGCAAATCCGCAGCTGCTTAACAAAATTTATGTCGACTATTACGGAACTATGACGCCGTTAAATCAGATGGCGAATATTACCGTGCCGGAAGCCAGATTGTTGCAAATATCCTTGTGGGATACGAGCATGATAAAAGAAGTGGTTAAGGCCATAAACGCATCGGATATAGGCATTACGCCTACCGACGACGGGAAAGTCATTCGTCTTGTATTTCCGCAGCTTACGGAAGAGCGCAGGAAAGAGCTGTCAAAGCAAGTCCACAAGATAGGTGAAGAATACAAAGTGACTTTACGCAATGCACGCAGAGATATTCTGGACAAAATTAAGGAATTTAAGAAAAATAATATCATCACCGAGGACGATGTCGAGACTTTCGGCAAGGATGTACAGAAAATATTGGATAAAAATATTGCCGACATCGACACCATAATCAAAAATAAGGAAGCCGAAGTTTTTGAGGTCTGATAAGTTTTTAAATCTTCCCCGTCATATCGCTTTTATTATGGACGGCAACGGAAGATGGGCAAAATATAGAGGACTTAGTCGAAAAATAGGTCATGCGGAAGGCGTAAAGACGCTCGAAAAGATAGTAAACGAAGTTTTTGCGCTGAAAATTCCGTATATTACTGTTTATGCTTTTTCGACTGAAAATTGGAAGCGCGACAAAGAAGAAGTAGATTCGCTTTTAGATTTATTTCGTAATTATTTTAACAAGTATTTTACAAAGCTCTCCGAAAAAGGAATTAAAATCAATGTTTTCGGGGATATTTCGGCATTTCCGGAAGATTTGCAGCAAGATATTACGCGTTTGACGGCGTTTATTCCGGAAGTTATCACCGGAACTCTGAATGTAGCGATGAATTACGGTGCGCGCAGTGAAATAATAAGAGCTGTTAATGCAGCGGTGGAAAATGGAGAAAAAGTGGATGCCGAATCGTTTGCATCGTTGTTGTACACGGCGGGAATTCCCGACCCCGATTTTATTGTACGCACAAGCGGCGAACAGCGGCTAAGCAATTTTCTGCTTTATCAGGCGGCATATTCGGAGCTGTATTTTTGCAAAAAAATGTGGCCGGATTTTGACAAACGCGAGCTTTTTAAAGCGCTTAAAGATTATTCGTCGCGAATAAGAAAATTTGGGAAGTGACAAATGAAACAGAGAGTAATTACCGGTATTTTCATCGCAATAGTGTATATAGGCGCGGTTTTGGGTGCGATTCTGTGGAACCCGATAGTTTTTGACGTTTTTATCCTATTTTTAATGTACGCCGCCGGCTTTGAAGTGTGCCAATGTCTTGAGGCAAAATGTTCGAAAACAGTAAAGCCTTTATTTGTTGTTTGCGTGGCATTGCAATATATTGCATATAAAATCGTCATGTATTACGCCGGATTGATTATGGCGTTGATTTCGGTTGTACTGCTTACGATATTGCTTGCCGTGATTGTACTTAACTTTACCATGTTTTCAAAAAAATATGCCGTAAGCGGCGGTGGAGCAACCGCGTTTGTTTTGTTTTATCCCACCATTTTCTTATTTGTAACGTTAAGTCTGGCATATCTTCCGGGCGGGCTGTCTTCCGGCGCTGTGATTTTGGTGTTTATCGGGTCGTCTCTTGCGGATGTGATGGCATATTTTGTCGGATCGGCGTTAAAAGGGCCTAAGTTTTGTCCGGAGATCAGTCCCAAAAAAACCGTTTCCGGAGCAATAGGCGGTGTATTGGGCGGTATCATTGCCGGCGTCATTCTGTTGATTTTGGGAAGATATTCCGTAATAGGAGTTTTACCGTTGTCCGACGTCATCTGGATAGATGCCGTCAATTGGATAGCATTGGGATTGGGAACAGCGGTATTCTGTGAAATGGGCGACCTGACGTCGTCTTATATAAAGCGCGTCTGCGGCATAAAAGATTTCGGGACGTTACTTGCAGGCCACGGCGGCTTTATGGATCGCATTGACGGGCTCATTGTGTCGGCTGTTTTTATTTTTACCTATTTGTTTGTCAGGGGATTGATAATTTAACATGAAAAAAATCGCATTGTTGGGAAGTACGGGGTCGATAGGCAGGCAAACGCTTAATGTAATTCGCAATAACGCCGATAAGTTTATCGTTTCGGCTATTGCCGCCTATGGCAATGCAGAGCTGCTTTCTTCACAGGCAAACGAGTTTCGACCCGCTTATGTCGGTTTGGGCAACGAAAATAAAATCGGCGATTTACATCTAAACTATGATGGTAGCGTAATAACGGATAAAAATATGCTGTCTGCCCTGGCTGCAATCGATGAATGCGATATCGTCGTGTGTGCAGTCACCGGCATGAGCGCCTTTGACGGCGTAGTATCGGCAATATGTCACGGGAAAGACGTGGCTCTTGCAAGTAAAGAAGTGCTGGTGGCGGGCGGCGAATATATTATGCGCCTTGCGAATGAAAAAGGAGTACGCATTTTGCCTGTCGACAGCGAACATTCCGCCGTATGGCAATGTTTGGAAGGCAAAAAAAAGGAAAGCGTCGAAAAACTTATTCTCACGGCAAGCGGCGGTCCGTTTTATTCGGCGCAGTCCCTTTCCCGGCTTGAGAGTGTGACGCCCGAACAGGCCGTAGTTCATCCCAATTGGAATATGGGCAGGAAAATTTCCGTCGACAGCGCCACAATGATGAATAAAGGGCTGGAAATAATAGAGGCGCGCTATTTGTTTGATATAGAGAACATAGATTATATCATCCACCCGCAGTCGGTCATCCATTCTATGGTGCAGTTTGTAGACGGCAGTATTTTGGCACAAATGTCGAAAACCACGATGGAATTGCCGATTTTGATTGCCTTATCCTATCCGGAAAGATTGCACGCAAATAATTATGAGTTTGATTTTGACAAGAGTCTGACTTTTTTGCCCCCTCGGGAAGATATATTTATTCTGCCGAAATTGGCAAAGTTAAGCCTTATCGAAGGAAAAAACGCGCCATGCACGTTGAACGCTGCCAACGAAGCCGCCGTTCAACTGTTTTTGGATAGAAAAATAGCCTTTACGGATATACAGAAAATCGTTCAATCGGTTATGGAAAATGCGAAATTTTATAATTTAAATACTTGTGACGATATCCTTAAAACGCATTGCCGGACATATGATTATGTAATGAAAGATTACAAAGAAATAATTAGTTGAAAATGAGGTATTCATGATGTATATAATTCTTGCCATTGTAATTTTGCTGTTGATGGTGACCATTCATGAATTCGGGCACTATATAGTAGGAAAACTGTTAAAATTTAAAATAAACGAGTTTTCGATAGGATTCGGTCCGAAACTGTTTAGTAGAAAAAACAAAAAGACGCAAGAAGTTTTTTCGATAAGACTGCTGCCGTTGGGCGGCTTTTGTGCATTCAGCGGTGAAGACGAAATAACGACCGGCGAGGGAAAAAACAATTCTTCTGCCCCGACGACCGAAAATACTACGGACAACGGTAAACTGGACGTTTTTGACGACCGGCAGGAAAAAACGGACGCATCCGGCAGCGAGCCGACCGGCAGCG
>USEG01000008.1 GCA_900553555.1 uncultured Clostridia bacterium | reverse complement strand
GGTCAGCCGCGGGAAGGCTTTTTGTCGCAGGTTTTGTCACAGTTTGAGCAGGAATCGGAGCAGTCGGTTTGTTGTGCTTTTTCCATGCCCTTCAGCATCATGATGGCGGGCTCGAACTTGTCGTCTATTTTAAGACAGCTCATAAAGTCGGCGCGCGCGTTGTCCATATCCTGCATACCAAGACGCGTCAGGCCGCGGTAATACAGAAAATAGTTGTATTTTTTGACGTTGCCGGAGGTAATGATATCGTTTATAAGCGAAAAGTTTTCGGACAGCAGTTTTACGCGCGTTTCAAAATCTACCGACGCGCATTTGGACATGCGGGCGGCAATGTTAAGCAGCATCAGCTCCTCGTCGTCGGGAAAACAGTCCAGCATACGTTCGCTCTCGCGCATGACATAGTCGTAGTCGCCCAGCGCCAGCCTGCGCTGCAAAAACGCCACTCCGCGTGATACGCCCTTTTCGGTTTTCTGGTTTTTCCAATCGATGAATTCGCCGTACCAGTCGCACACAAGCGGATGTTCGCCGCTCATTTCCTCGCGCGTGACAAACATGTTTTCGCTGTAACGGCTTCCCAGGACTTTGTGAAACACGCCGGGATTGCACAGCTTTTGCTTTAATTGTTCGTACAAATCGTGCTCGATGGGCGCGCCCATTAAGATGACGTACGGGAAATAGATGTACCACAGCGCTTTAAGATCGTCGTCCGCATCGTCAAGCGATACGACTTTGAGGGGCAGCTCGAACATCGTGAGCTTTTGCGGCAGCTTTGCCTTTTCGCCCGTAATAATCTTGTTGCGGACGGCCGCTTCGAAAGCCGGAGAATATACGTCGAATTTGTACGCTTTTTTGTCGCCGTCGGTTATTTCCGTAACGCCGTCTCCGTCAGGCTTGTCGGCAAATACGAACGAAACGCCGTATTTTATCAGAATGTTGGACGCGCGCTTTAATTCGCTGTCGTCGAAAACGCATCTGAAACAATACATGGAGTACAAAATGTCGCGTTTTTCGGCAAAAGACAAACTGCTTTTGTCGGTACGGTTATACGTCATTACTGTAAGGGCGTCAAGGCCTTTCATTACTTCCTGTTCGGTCATGCTTAGTTATCCTTTTGATTTATAAAATCATACGCGTTTCGGTGCCGTAAAGGCGTTTTCCGCCTATTCCGTACGGCGGGGTGAGACGTAAAACAGCTGCCTGTTTGGTGCAAAAATGCGTTTTGAAAAATTATAGCACATTATGCCGGAAAATACAATCGTTATATTGATAAATTTGACAACTCGGATAAATTAAGTTATAATATATCCATAAAAGCGGTCGCTATTTCATTAAATTGTCACAGTTTTTATATTTACAATAAACACACCGACTATATAATAATTAAAAAATATTCATCGGGAGGAAGAGGATAATGGCAAAAATACTCATCGTGGACGACGAGCAGAACATACGCGAAATAATCCGGGAGTATGCGGAATTCGAAGGCTATGAGACCGCGGAAACCGACGACGGCATGAAAGCCGTCAAAATGGTCAAAGAGGATAATTACGACCTTATCATAATGGACGTTATGATGCCGAAACTGGATGGGTATTCGGCCGTCAAGGAAATACGCAAATTCAGCGACGTACCCGTCATTATTCTTTCTGCGCGCGTAGAGGAATACGACAAGCTTTTCGGCTTTGAAATAGGCGTGGACGACTATGTGACCAAGCCGTTTTCGCCCAAAGAACTTATGGCGAGAATAAGCGCCGTATTAAAGCGTTCCCGCCCCAAGAAAAAAGAACTCATAAAGTCCGACGGGCTGGAGATAGACATCGCCGGCCGCAACGTCTTTGTCGACGGCAAAAAGGTGGAAATGACGCCCAAGGAATACGAACTGCTTTTTTATCTCGTCGAAAACAACGGCATCGCCATCTCGCGCGAAAAGCTTTTGAGCAACGTGTGGGGCTATGATTTTTACGGCGACGACCGGACGGTGGACACCCACATAAAGATGCTGCGTTCCTCTCTCGGGAAATACCGTGACAAGATAATCACTCTGCGCGGACTGGGTTATAAAATCGAACTGTAAAGGTGACTTGTAAGTGCCGCAAACCAAGACAAAAAAACACGACGGAAAAACCAAAAAAGCCAAGTCTGCGCTAAGCAGCATAGTCTTTCGCGCATGGCTGGCTTTTTTAGTGCTTGCGCTGTGCGTAATAGCCTTTTTCTGGACGGGCGAGCTGGTCATATTTGCCACCAATTATACAAAAATGTACGTGGACAGGCTGACGCAGCAAAGCCGCGAACTGGTGGCGAGTTTGAAAAATAACCAGTATTCCGCCGACGCAACCTCCTTTCGCGACAAGGCGGAAGACTGCGCGCGCCGCAATAATCTTACCACCATTGTATTTGTTTTTCCGGAGGGCAGCGACGAACTCAACCCCTACGAGGCACAGATAGAGTATTACACAAACCCGGTTTATGCCAGCGGCGAAACGCCCAGCGATTTTCCCGCGGCACGCGCCGTAATCGAATACGAATTTTTGCTCCGTATGAGCGAAATAGACGGCAACGGCAGTTTTCTTATGCGCGGCAAAAGCGAATCGCCGCTCACCGTTATTTACGGCGAGAAGATGACGTCCGACGACGGCGAAGAAATCTTTCTTTATACCTCGACGACCATCAACGAATACGATTTTACCATCAACATTCTGACCAATCAGATGATTATCGTAACCGTTATATGCCTTATTTTCTCGCTCATAATATCTTTCTTCATCGCATGGCAGTTTTCCAAGCCGATACGACAGTTTACCGCGACGGCAAAGAAGATAGGCGACGGCGATTTGTCGCAAAAATACGTCGGCAACGGTTACAACGAATTCGACGATCTGGCGGACGCACTTAACTACGCCACCTCCGAGATGATAAAGGCCGAAAAATTCCGCCGCGATTTTCTTACAAACGTGTCGCACGATATACGCACGCCGCTTACGCTTATAAAGGCCAACGCGGAGATGATACGCGACCTGTCGGGCGACATAAAGGAAAAGCGCGACCGCAATACGCAGACAATAATCAACGAAGCGGACAGACTCACGCTGCTGGTGGAGGATATTCTGGACTTGTCCAAGCTGGAGGCGGGAGTGGCGGAAATGTCGGACGAATTGGTGTCGTTAAGCGCCGTCGCCGAAAGCGTCATTGCGCAGTTTGACGTCCTTAAAGAGCGGGACGGCTATGTGTTCGAGACGGACATATCCCCCGATGTGTTTGTCAGATGCGACGCAAAGCGTTTGACGCAGGTGATATACAATCTCGTGGGCAACGCGATAAACTATGCCGGCGACGACCGCAAAGTCATTGTGAAAGTATTTAAAGACGGCGATATGGCCAAGGTGGAAATATCCGACCACGGAAAGGGTATTCCGGAAGAGGAACTTGACCACGTCTGGGAAAGATATTATCGCAGCAATCAGAACAAGCGCAACGTCGTGGGTAGCGGTATAGGCCTGTCGATAGTAAAAAACATACTCATAAGTTTCGGAGCGGAGTACGGAATAAAGAGCAGCGCCGGCAAGGGATCGACTTTCTGGTTCGCTCTTAAACTCGCAGACGGCGGAAAGGGGACAAATTAGACGGGCGGATGAGTATAAATGCCGCAATAACCGGATAATATTATGATATGAATTATTTATCCGATGTTATATATTGTATAGGCAGCCCGGAAGGAAAGCGGCGCGACTTCCGCAAAAACGTGTCGGAAGAGTGGGTATATGCGGACAACGACGAAGTGCTTGCGTCCGTCACAAAGGACGGCAAAACGTATTTTATGATAGGAGACGCGCCTTTTTCGGAAATGACGGTAAAACAGTATGTTTCATACCACCGCAGCGTCGTCGCTCCCGATAAGACCGACTTTTCATATTTTCGCAGACTGCTGTGGAAGACGTGCCGGGCGGTGCTTTTAGGAGGGGCGCTCGTGGGCAATATGCCGCGTTTTGCCTACCGCGTCATGCAGTGCTTTACCTATGCTACCGAAAAGACCAAAGTTTTGGCGGTTAATTTTGACGGGACGGAGTATTCCCGCGGCAATCAACGGTTTATGCGGCGTTTTATAAGGACGTATGCCGGCAAATACAAACTGCTGGTGGGCGTGTCCGACGCACGTTTTATTCCCGCCGGGAGCACGGTAAGAAGATATTACGGCGACGGCAGTTACAATCAGCTGTCGCTGTCGGCCACCGGCGCGAAACTGAAAGGCGGCGTGCGCAAATCGCCTTTTACCGGCGTATATCCCGGGAACAGCCGCGTGCGCAACATAACGGTAAGTTTTTAGCGGCTTTCGGAATAATTGTAACAAAGTCGTGCGCAGGAACGCTCTTACGATATGACAAAAATACGTTATAAGGAGAAAAATTATGATATTGGATTTTGATTATTACAACCCCACACACGTGTACTTCGGAAAAAACGCGCTGTCAAATCTGCGCGGCGAACTGGACAATTACGGCGATACGGTGCTGCTGGTTTACGGCAAAGGCTCGGTAAAAAAGACGGGACTTTACGACAGCGTGCTGGCAATTCTCAAAGACGCAGGCAAAAAAATAGTCGAACTGGACGGCGTAAAGTCCAACCCTACATATTCGCGCATGATGGACGGCTGCCGGCTGGTGCGCGAAAACAACGTATCGCTCATTCTGGCGGTGGGCGGAGGTTCCGTCATTGACTGCGCCAAGGCGATATCCGTTGCGGCATATTGCCAAGGCGACGCATGGCAGCGCTATTGGATAGATTTCGAGCCGGTGGACAACGAAATAGTTCCCGTCGGCAGCGTGCTCACCATGGCGGGCACGGCGTCGGAGATGAACGGCGGCTCGGTAATAACCAACGAACAGGTGATGATAAAAGCCGGGCGCACTTTCGGGCCGGAAGTAAATCCGAAATTTTCGATACTCAATCCCGAATATACTTTTACCGTGCCCAAACGCCAGATGGTAAGCGGAATATTCGACACCATGTCGCATCTTATGGAGCAGTATTTTTCGGGCAGCGACGACAACACGACCGATTATATAATAGAAGGCGTCATGCGTTCGCTCATCCACAGCAGCTACAAGGCGCTTGAAACCTCCCGCGACTATGAGGCGCGCAGCAATATCATGTGGTGCGCCACGATGGGGCTCAACACAATTACGGGCCTATCGAAACAACAGGATTGGGAAGTCCACATGATCGAGCATCAGCTTGGCGCCTACACCGATTGTCCGCACGGCGAAGGACTGGCGGTAATTTCGCCTGCATATTACCGGTATATCTACAAATACGGCATTGACAAATTTGTGCGCTTTGCCAAAAACATATGGGATGTTCCCGCCGACGACATCGACAAGGAGACGGCGGCGCTTGCCGGCATCGACGCGCTGGCGTGCTATATCGAAAAACTGGGACTGCCCTCAACGCTGAGAGAAGTGGGTGCAACCGAGGATATGCTGGAAAAAATCGCAGTAAGCTGCGTCAAGGGCGGCGGCTATAAGCAAATGGACGAAAACGACGTTCTAAACGTGCTAAAAGCTTGTTATTGACGACAATTCGGCGGAGCGGTAAAAAGCTCTGCCGAATTTTTATTATTTTACGCAAAATTTGTTGACAACCTCCGCAAAATTTGCTACAATTATAAAGCTTTGATTTAAAGTTGCATGGAGGCATAGCTCAGTTTGGTTAGAGCGCTACCTTGACATGGTAGAGGTCATAGGTTCGAGTCCTATTGTCTCCACCAATCAATTTTAAATGGGGTTATGGCGCAGTTGGTAGCGCGTTTGAATGGCATTCAAAAGGTCAGGGGTTCGAATCCCCTTAGCTCCACCAAACGCGACGTATACGCACACTCTGCGTTTATGTCAGAATTAGAAACCGCTTTGTCGGTTTCTAATTCATTTAACTGCGTGGCGTTCGCAATCTGCGATTGCTCGGCTGCGGGCACTTTTTGGGCGTTCTCGCCGTCGTCGCTGTGTCCGTTGGGATAATCGGGGAATATCAGATTTAAGAGCAGTTCACCCTGTTGCCCGCCTTTAAGGTGGAACAGCACTTTCATTTTATCGTCGTACAGTATCACTTTATAAATGAACGTGTCTATCAGGTCTTTGCGGTTCTTCGTCTTGGAATAGTCAAGCGTTCGGAAGTGCGACAGCCACTTGCGAATATCGGCGTAACTGTAATTTATTTGCATTGCCTTTTCGTTGGCGATTGTGTCTTGCAGTTCCTTGTTTTCGTTCTCTAACTTCTCGATTTGCGACAGAATGGTGTCGGCAATCTTGCCGAGCATTAACGCCTGCATTAAGTTGTTAATTGCCTTTTGATTTTCCGCGACAAGGTTTTCAAGTCGTTTTATCTCGGCGTCGTTCTGCTCTGCTTGGATAAGCAAATAAGTTTCAGCGGCTACAAGGTCGATAAATTCGTCGGTCAAAATGCCGTGTTCGCCCACTATGGCGGCGACGACCTCATCTTCGATAAACTGTTTGCGG
The DNA here is from genome assembly GCA_900553555.1 of uncultured Clostridia bacterium. GTDB lineage: Bacteria > Bacillota > Clostridia > Christensenellales > Pumilibacteraceae > Neoclostridium > Neoclostridium roslinense. Next base: position 9,002 of record USEG01000008.1, on the reverse strand, counting down.
ACAGTCCGTTTTTTGCAAATGCCCTTATTGTTACCCGTACATTTATAATAGTGATGTATCTTTTTGCTTTTGCTCGTTGAGCTTATGCCCGTCATTTTGTTGCCGCAATGCCCGCATATCATTTTATCCGACAACAAATATTCGACTTTGGCTTTGCCGCGGGACGGCGCGGCGGCGTATTTGGCTAACACCTTTTGCGCCTCGGCAAAAAGTTCGTCGTCGATGAGTTGCGGCATACCGCCGTCAATCTCTTCGCTGTGATAGATATATTTTCCTAAATAACGGCGGTTGCTGAATATGCGGTGAAAACTGCTTTTATTCCACTTGCCGCCGCGTGAAGTCGTAACGCCGCGCGCGTTCATATAGCGGATAATGTCCGCATATGTTCTGCCGCCGACAAACATTTCAAACATAGTCTTAACAAGCGGGGCGGTTTCCTCGTTGACGACAAAATTCTTTTGTTCGTCCACCTTGTAGCCGAGAGGAACGCTCCCGCCAAAATATTTGCATTTCGACGCGGATATGGCTATACCTCGTTTTATTTTTTGCGAAAGTTCGGCGGAATAGTATTCCGCCATACTCTCCAAAACGCCCTCGATTAAAATGCCGCTGGCATCGTCCGTGATATTCTCTTTCGCGGAGAGAACGCGCACGCCGTTCTTTTTCAGTTTGGCTTTATAGGTTGCGCTGTCGTAACGGTTGCGGGCGAAACGGTCTAACTGATAGACGATTACAAACTGAAAGCCTTTGCGCTTGCTGTCCTCAATCATTTGCAGAAAGTCGGGGCGTTTGTCGGTCGTACCCGTCAAGGCTCTGTCTATGTATTCGCGGACTATGCGCAAATTGTTGCGTTCGGCAAAGGCGCGGCACTCTGTCAACTGCCCCTCGATGGACTGTTCGTTCTGTGCGTGGGAACTGAAACGGGCGTATATGACTGCGTTTTTCATTGCGGTTGCTCCTTTCGGCGCGGGGCGCGCCTTAATTTAATTTTTGCGGTGCTTTTGTGCTTAACCGCCTTAACCAGTCCAGCTCGCCGCCGAAGTGGAATGTCAACGGGACATACTTTCCCGCTCCTGCGGGAAAGAAGTTGTCGGTGGAGATTTTTCGCCCGCGAAAAATACAACCGCTCGCCCGTTGATCAGAACACAAGGCGGCGAAACAATCCCACAAGGCGGTTAAGCACAAGCGAACAGCAAGGTTATAAATACTTATAGCATAAAACTTATTTTATAAAGTCATTTTATCATTTTGACTTGACAATGTCAATAAAAAATGTTACTATTAGTAATATAGGAGTTAAAATGGAAAACATAATTTTAGGCTTATTGTTGCTACAATCTCGAACGATTTATCAGTTGAGGAAACGCATAAATACTGGGCTGAACTTAATGTATAGTTGCAGTACGGGCAGCATACAAGCAGCCCTTAAAAAACTATTGCAGCACGGGCATATTTCTGTTAGTGAAATAGAGGAAAATAGCAAACTGAAAAGGATATACACTATAACCGAGAGTGGGAAAAACTACTTTAATGTGTGGCTAAATAGTCCTATTGATAGTGATACGGCTAAAAACCCCGAACTTTCAAAAATCTATTTTATGGGGTTTGCTGAAAAAGAAACCCGTACAAAGTTACTCGAACAACATATAGAGGATTTAGAGAAAATGCGGTTTGATTTAGAGAAAATGTGTAACGAAGGCAAAGCGTTACTAAATGAAATGCAAGGTAACGATATATTTTACTATCAACTGCAAACAGCACTTTACGGACACGACTTAATGAAATTCAATATCGAGTGGTACAGTCATTTATTAAAAAATATCAAGGAGAAATGAAAATGCAAAACTTATATCTTGAAAATTCTCCTATCGCCTATTATATTGACGATACGGCAAATAAGGACTGGCTTGTGTTTGTTCACGCCGCCTTTGTTGACCATAGAATGTTTGATAAACAATATAATTATTTTTCGGGCAAATATAATTTGCTTGCTATTGATATTTTAGGACACGGAAATTCTATTCGCACACGGAAAGGCGATAGCATTGAGAAAATGGCGGACTGGATAGACTTGATTTTTCAAAAACACAATATATCTGCCGCTCATTTTATCGGCGTTTCATTGGGTGCTGTTTTTCTACAAGACTTTGCTAACAAGTATGAAAATAAGGTGTTATCGCTTGCTTGCTTTGGGGGCTATGACATCAATCACTTTGATGTGCAACGGCAAAAGACTAATTCTAAAACTCAAATGAAAATGATGATGAAAGCATTGTTTTCTATTAAATGGTTTGCAAAAGCAAATAAGAAAATCTCTGCTTACACGGACGAGGCGCAGACGGAATTTTATAACCTAAATATAAAATTTAGAAAAACATCTTTTAGATATATGCGTGGTTTGCAAAATCTTGTAAATAAATATCCGAAAAAACAGCGGCAATATAGATTATTAGTTGGTTGTGGAGAACACGATATACCTGCGGAAATTGAAATTGTAAATGAGTGGGCGAAATATGAAAATTGCGATAAAGTCATTTTGAAAGGTGCAGGACATTGTGCGAATATGGATAATCCGCAAGCATTTAATCAATATTTAACAAAATTTTTGTCGAGTTGCCAAAAGGAAAATAAATGAACTACTACACGGTATGCCCCTCTTGCGGGTACAAATTATTGAAAGCAGGCGACGGCTCAACGATAGAAATACATTGTCCGAAATGCGGGGCTAAAATGCTGATTGAAATTAAGGACGGCAAAATTACCATTCAAAAGACGATAGCCGAAAAAGCATAAGGCTACAAATAACTGTAAAGATAACGAATTGGGTGTACGAAAGTAAAGCAAAAGTATTTATTTTCGGGGGCAGAAATGTCGCACTCAATTCTTTTTTTATGCTTTGACAGTTCATAATAAGCGCAATACATATCCCAAATCAAACGAATAACAGGGTTGTATGCGCACGCTCGCCTACGGCTGGCATTTGTTCAAGGTGTTGAAACTCTCCGCGAAAGAGTATGAACCCGACAAATTTTCAGGGCTAAATCTCTTGATTTAGTTCAGAAGTTTGTCGGGTTCTTTTTTTATATTGTTTTTGCGCCCGTCAGATCGAGATTTAGTTCTCGGCTGGCGGGCGTTCTTTATTGCGAAAATTGTCCGTTTCAGTCGGTTTCCAAAAACAAGAAATCGAAAAGGACGGACAACATAATGCAAACAATCAGATACATGTTCGCGGACGGAACGACAAGCGAAATCGAAGTCAGCGGCGAGTGCTATAAACGTTTCTCAAAAAAATTTCATCTTTTCGTCAAAAAGCGTCAAAAAGCGCATTCAAACGCTTGACTTTGACGCTTGTTTTTACTATACTTGATTTGTAAATTGACTTTGCCAATATAGGTTCGTATAAAAGGCACGAACGTTTCTACCGCAACGCCACAGGAGCGACTATTGGTTTTTAACATCGGCGCGAAAAGGGCGTTTTTGTTTTTTTGCGGAATGTTGGCAAACGATTGATTTTTTTCAATCGATTTTTTATTTTCGGAAGGTGTTTATGGAACTGTTGGAAAAAGCTATTGCCGAAAGAGGTAAAGTATTGCCGGGCGACGTGCTCAACGTCGGCAGTTTCGTCAATCACCAGATAGACGCGGTTTTGCTTGCTGCGATGGCCGATGAGGTGTACAAGCACTTTGCCGGCAGCGGAGTAAACAAAATTCTTACGGTCGAGGCGTCGGGCATTGCGCTTGCGATATTGGTGGCGGAAAGGTTTGGCTGCAATATGGTCTTTGCCAAAAAGAGCAAGGCGCTAAACGACGACGGAGAGATGTACAGCGCCGTATGTCCTTCTTTTACGCGGCCGGGCGTCAACACCATAAAGGTGCCGAAAGAATACCTTGGTAAAGACGATAACGTGCTTATTGTGGACGACTTTTTGGCGGTGGGAAACGCGACGACGGCACTAAGAAGCCTTGTCAGCGACGCCGGCGCCAAGCTCTGCGGCATTTCCGTCGCGGTGGAAAAGGGATTCCAGGGCGGAGGCGACAAGATAAGAGCCGACGGTATAGATTTGCTGTCGCTGGCGATAATCGACGGCATGAAGGACGGCTCGATTACATTCAGAAAGTGATGCTTGTTATTCGGGGAAATGATGTTTTGGAGGTCAAAAAACCCGAAAGGGTACGGAGGTATTTTTTATAATGAAAAAGATTGTCACAATTTTACTGGCCGTAGTCGCGGCGGTTACCTGTTGTTTCGGTCTCGCTGCTTGCGGCGGCAACAACTCCGACACTTTGAGAGTCGGACTCATCGCTTTGCATGACAGCAACTCGACTTACGACAAAAACTTCATCGACGCTTTTGAAGCGGCATGTAAGGCACAGGGAGTAGAGGCGGTCATCAGAACCCAGATTCCGGAGGATGAAACCTGCAAAACTGCTGCTATGGATCTCGCGGATGACGGTTGTAAATTGGTGTTTGCCGACTCTTTCGGTCACGAGCCGTTTTTGAGAGAAGCTGCGGCGCAGTATCCCGACGTTGAGTTCTGCCACGCTACCGGCACAACCACGCAGACGGATAAGTCGCTTACTAATTTCCACAACGCTTTTGCGTCCATCTATGAAGGAAGATATCTTGCCGGCGTTGCTGCGGGCGTTAAGCTTAAAGCCATGTACGAGGCCGACAACAGCATTGCAAAAGACGGCGTAATCACCGTCGGCTATGTGGGCGCTTTCCCCTATGCCGAAGTTAAGTCCGGATATACGTCCTGGCTGCTGGGCGTTCGCAAGGCCTTTGATGTGGAAAACATCACCGTAAACATGATCGTCGAATTTACCAACAGCTGGTATGACGAAACTTTGGAAAGAAACGCCGCCAACTCGCTTATCGAGAAGGGCTGCGTCATCATCTCGCAGCATGCCGACTCCTGGGGAGCTCCCAAGGCTTGTGAAACGGCAGGCGTTCCCAACGTTTCCTACAACGGAAGCACCGCATCGCAGTGCCCCAACACCTTCATCATCTCTTCCAGAATCAACTGGCAGCCGTACTTCGAATACATCATCGAATGCGTTAAGAACGGCACCGAAATCGCAGCCGACTGGGTACAGGGTCTGGGCGAAACTTTTGATACCGGCTCGGTTTGCCTCAGCGAACTCGGTACGGTAGCTCCCGCAGCAGGCACCATGGAAGTGCTCGAAGAAGTGGCGGCAGGACTCAGAAACGGCACCATCAAAGTGTTTGATACCAGCACCTTTACGTTGTCCGAATACAAGAGCGCAGGCAACAGCTTCCCCGCTTTGACCGACGTAGTTATTGAAGGCAACAGACTTGTATCGGCGAAACAGAACGGTGTCGAAGTAGTTAAGACCGAAAACGGCATTACCTATTTCAACGAATCTGCAGTCGACACCAACCGTTCGGCTCCCTACTTTGATATGGATATCGACGGAATTACGTTAAATTTGGCTGACTAATTTTTATAAGCATTAAGTAAAACGTATAAATTGTACCCAAGGGGCATTATATCTGCCCCTTGGATATATTTATTTTTCAGGACAGGAGACGCAATGGATACAGCATTAACCAAAAACGCCGCACAACGACCGATGGACGACACAGCCGTATTTTTTGAAGAAGTAGGCAAGTCATTCGGCAAAGTGCACGCGAACAGCAACATAACGTTTGACGTAAAACGCGGAGAAGTTATGGCATTGCTGGGCGAAAACGGCAGCGGAAAAACCACGCTCATGAATATGCTCGCCGGCATATACTTTCCCGATTCGGGGCACATATACATCAACGGGCAGCCAGTGTCCATCAAGACGCCGAAAGACGCGTACAATCTGCACATCGGCATGGTGCATCAGCATTTTAAACTGATAGACATTTTTACGGCCTTGCAGAACATGGCGCTGGGGCTAAAAAAGACAAGCATGAAAGCTATCCGTAACAAAGCCGACGAAATATGCGGCAAATACGGTTTTAATATAGATCTCGACAAAAAAGTATACGACATGGAGGTGTCGGAAAAGCAAACGCTCGAAATAGTCAAAGTTTTGCTGCGCGGCGCCGAAATTCTCATATTGGACGAGCCCACCGCGGTGCTCACGCCTCAGGAGACGCAAAAACTGTTCGGCGTCATCCGCAATATGCGCGCCGACGGCAAGTCCATAATCATCATTACCCACAAACTGTCCGAGGTCATGGAAATATCGGACAGAGTGGCGATACTGCGCAAGGGCGAATACATCGCGACGGTAGACACCGCCGACGCAAACCCGTACATGCTTACGGAAATGATGGTGGGCGACAAAGTACAGCTCAAAATCGACAGACCTGCGGTAACCATCGACAGACCCTTGCTGGAAATACGCGAACTGAGCGTCAAATCCGATGACGGCAGCCTTGCCATCGACAACGCGAGTTTTTATATCCGCGGAGGAGAAATACTCGGCGTCGCGGGTATTGCCGGCTGCGGCCAGAAGGAATTGTGCGAAGCCATTGCCGGACTGCGCCGCATAGAGTCGGGCTTTATCATGCACAAAGGCGAGAGCATTGTGGGATTGCCGCCCAAGGAAATTATCGACAAGGGCGTTTCGATGAGCTTTATTCCCGAAGACCGCCTGGGCATGGGTCTTGTGCCGTCGATGAGCATCACCGACAACATGATGTTAAAGACCTTTAACAACAAAAAAAGCAACATTGCGGCAATAAACATAAAGCAAGACGACAACAAGTTCGTTGCGGCGTGTAAAAAAGCGTTAAACGCCATTATTAAAGTGATAAACAAGCTGCCCTATCCGTTTGTGGACAGAAAACAGGCGCGCGCCGAAGCGAAAAATCTTATAAACAAGCTGGAAATCGTCACTCCTTCCACCGAAACGCCCGTAAGACAGCTGTCCGGGGGCAATGTTCAAAAGGTGCTTGTGGGACGCGAAATAGAATCTTCGCCCAACGTCATCATCACCGCGTATCCCGTGCGCGGGCTGGACGTCAATTCGTCTTACGCCATTTACGACATAATCAACGAGCAGAAAAAGAAGGGAACGGGTATTCTGTTTGTGGGAGAGGATCTGGACGTCATGCTGGCGCTGTGCGACAAGATTATGGTGCTGTGCCACGGCAGAATAATGGGCATAGTCAATGCCGACAACACGACCAAGGAAGATTTGGGCCTTATGATGACAGGTTCTTTGGATATGCTGGCAATCAAAAAGGATAAAAATCCGGGAAAAGCCAAAGACAGCAATCTGTCCGAGGAACAGTGGAAAGCGGCCGAAGAGGCGGAGGACAATAAAAAGCATGAAGAATAACATGAAAACCAAAGACCCGCAGACAAGACAAAAAGAGCCGCTGCTGCACCTTGTAAAGGCTCCCGCTGCGCCGCTCTATAAAAGTATTCTTATAAAAATCGGAGCACTTTTGATAAGTCTTCTGCTGGGCGCCACAATATGTTCACTGCTGTCCAACAACAGCATTTTGGACTTTTTCGTTTACTTATTTAAAGGCGCGATAGGCTTGGGCTCGGCACGTCCCGAACGCCGCATATATACGCTTTTGGGCGAAACGGCGCTGCTTTTGTGCGTGGCGCTGGCGCTGCTGCCGGCGTTTAAGATGCGCTTTTGGAATCTCGGCGGTAACGGTCAGATAATGATATCGTGCATTGCAACCATGCTTATAATAAAGCTGCTCGGCGGAGTATGGCCCGATTGGCTGGTAATAATCGTAATGATAGTGGCCGGAGTACTGGCAGGCGCCGTCTGGGCGGTGATTCCCGCTATTTTCAAGGCGTTTTTCAAGACCAACGAATCGCTGTTTACGCTGATGATGAATTATATAGCCATGGGGCTGGGAACATACTTCATTACGGCGTTTGCCGACAGCGGATCCAACACTATTCTTCCGGTGCAGAACCCCGTTTTGCCGGATATCGGCGGCAACGAATATTTTCTAAGCATAATAGTGGTGGCGCTTATAACGGCGTTTATGTGCGTTTACTTAAAGTTCGGCAAGCACGGCTTTGAGATTTCCATCGTGGGCGGCAGCGAAAACACCGCGAAATATGTCGGCCTGAACGTCAAGAAAGTCATTATACGCACGCTTGCGCTGTCCGGCGCGTTGTGCGGCGTAGTGGGCGTACTGCTGGTGGGCAGTATTCATCACACCGTTACGCCCAATCTGTCGCACGATATGGGCTTTACCGCCATCATGGTGGCGTGGCTGGGAAAACTCGACCCCATACTTATAGTCGTGGCGTCGCTGTTTATCACCTTTATCGACAAAGGTATGTCCACCGTAAACACCGAATTCGGCATCACCAGTTCGGCGTCTTCCAACATAGTGCTGGGACTTATTTATTTCTTTATCATAGGAAGCGAATTCTTTATCGAATATCAAATAAAACTGCGTGACAAGAAAAAATTTCCTTTCGGTCACTTTCTAAAGGACGGAGGTAAAAAACAATGATTGCGTTTTTAGTAAGTGCGATAAATATATGTATGGTTTTCCTGTACGGCTGTATAGGCGAGACCATTACCGAAAAATCGGGGCATCTCAATTTGGGTATACCCGGCATAATGTGTATGGGAACTCTGGGCGGAGCGTTCGGCGTACAGATTTACATGAACAGTCTTTCGGATCCGCAAAACGCTTCTTTTATACTGTTGCTGCTGTGCGCTTTGGCGATGTCCATGATAGTCGCCGCCGTCGGCGGACTTATATACGCGTTTTTAACGGTTACGCTGAGAAGCAATCAAAACATTACCGGCCTTGCGCTTACCACTTTCGGCGCGGGCGTTACCGACTTTTTTATGACGACCATCGATAAGTCGCGGTTTGCCGTCGCCAGCAAGCTTATAAAGACTTCCCTTGTGGACGCAATACCCGCGCTTAAAAATCTCGGTTGGTTTGCCGATATTTTCCTTTCGCACCGCATACTCGTGTACATTGCCATCGCGCTGGCGATTGTCGTGGCGTGGTTTATGCGCAAAACCCGTGTGGGCTTAAATCTGCGC